>CAXTWC010000014.1:0-54343 GCA_964247805.1 uncultured Acetobacteraceae bacterium
AGGGCGAGGAGGGCCGCTTCTACGTCTGGACGGCCGAAGAGGTCGACGCCCTGCTCGGCCCGGCCGCCCCGGTATTCCGCGCCGCCTATGACGTAACGGCAACCGGCAACTGGGAGGGTCACACGATACTGTGCCGGGTCAGCGCTCAAGGCGACCCGGCGGCTGAGGCGGAGCTGGCGCGCAGTCGGGCAATCTTGATGGCAGCGCGCAGCCGCCGAGTGCGGCCTGGACGGGACGACAAGGTGCTGGCGGACTGGAACGGGTTCACCGTCGCCGCTTTGTGCCGTGCTGGATCTGTGTTCGACCGCCCCGACTGGATCACGCGGGCGGGCGAGGCGTTCGACTTCGTGCGCCATTCGATGGCCGCACCCGGCGGCCGCGTGGCCCACGCGTTGCGGCACGGCACCGTCACGGCTGCGGGGTTGTTGGACGACCAGGCAGCCATGGCCCAGGCCGGTTTGGCGCTGTTCGAGGCGACTGGACAAGTCGCGCGCCTGCAACAGGCCAGGGGCTACGCCCAGGCGGCGCTCGACTGGTTCGCCGACACCGACGGCAGCTTCTTCACGACAGCCAGCGACGCTGCGGACATCCCCGCCGCGCGCCCCCGCACCGCCGCGGACAATGCGACGCCGTCGGGCAACGGCATGATGGCTGGCGTGCTCGCCCGCCTCTACCACCTGACCGGCGAACCCGAGTGGCGTGTTGCGGCCGAAGCCGTTGGCCGAGCCTTTTCCGGAGCTGAACGCGCGCTGGCGGGCATGCCGAGCCTGTTGGCGGCCGCCGATGTGCTGGAGAACATGGCGGCTGTCGTTGTCGTCGGTTCCGTCAACGATCCAGCGGCCCAGCTACTCGCCCGCGCCGTCTTGACCGCGCCTGACCCAGCAGTGTGCCTCTTGCGGGCAGATGGCGGCGTCGAACCGGGCCCCGATCATCCGGCCCACGGCAAGACCGCTTCTGGTGCCTATGTGTGCCACGGCGGCACGTGCAGCCTGCCTGTCACTGATCCGGCAGTGCTCCGTCTTGCCCTGCGTCACGGCGGCTGATCCCCACTAGCCAGCTTCACCAAGCAATAAACGGGCGCTGTCCAGGATGAGAAGGGCCAGGGTACGCGCTGCTACCCCGGCCTTTCCCAGCACGACAAAATCGATCTCACCCAAAGTCGGCAGTCCCATGTCGACCTGAACTAGGCCGGGTGGAATCAGGGAGACAGCATGCGGTGCCACCCCCAACCCGGCGAGCGCCGCTGCGTAGCTGCCGCTTTGCGAGAAGCTGGTGCATACGACCCGCCACGCCCGGCCAGCCTGTTCCAGTACCTCCAATGCACGGGCACGAGTGATGCTGGGCGGCGCCAGGAGGATGAGCGGCACCGGTGGGGCCGGATCAAACCCGTATCGGGGCGGCCGATTCAGGCCAGATGCTGGCGCCACACTGTCTTTCCCTGGAGTCCTGGGCCGGTGCGCTTGACGAAATCAGGTCCACGCGCCCATCCGCAGCTGCTCATGCATCGACCTGCTCAGCCCCACCGTCAGGCTCCAGGTCAACCGCCAGGTGGCTTTTCACAAACCGACGCAACACCGGGAACCGGAGCGGCCAACGCTTTTACAGGTGTCAGCTCTGGCGTAGCCCGGACCGGGCCTTTGATGTGTTCAGGCGGGAGGTCGGCGATGTTCTCGAACAGGTCGTCTGTGACCGCCTTGCCGCTCGCCTGGGTGTCGAACGCGGCCGGTTCCTCGGGAGGCTTGGTCCGAGTCAGCTGGTCCCAGTAAACCGCCGCATAGGTCTTATTGGCCGCACCACCCGTTTGACGCGGTCGCGCACTGCGCGGTCGAGTATGTTGTAGGCGGGCGACAGTCCATCGTCACCGCTCAGGCGTTCGGGGTTGGCCAGCTGCAGGGCCCGAGCGAGTTTGTGCTTCTGCCGGGCTTACGCGGGCGGGCGCCTTTCCGTGCTTGAGGAAGGTGTGGCGGCCGAGCTGCCTTGGGAGCTAATCCGCTCATGGAACCGGAAGGTGGAACGGACGAGCCGGACAGAACTTCTCGGCGGTCACGATATCGCAACGCAGATGCAGGTTGGAGCGGCCAGAAAGAATAATGCTGCTGCTAAGCTCCGCCAGAGCGGCTTCACGATCATCACGCCCGACACCGAAAGCCTGAGTGGCGCTTCTAATCAGACAATGCAACGGTCCTGAAGAAGTGGATGTAGGTCCTGACGCAGATGTACGAGGGACGGCGGCCGCGTCGCTCACGGCTCCTGCATCACCCAAGTGAAGTGGGTGATCCGTCCAGGTACTCTGGTCCAGAGTGCCGCTCCTCAACGAGCCTACCTGGACGTCCCCGCCACCGCCGTCCTATGTCAACAAGTCAGTCCCGTCGGAGTTTTCTTATCTCTCGAAGGGAGGCCTCGAGCGCGGCGACGACCCGGTCGACTTCCAAGCTGAGCACGATTTCTTCTTTACCAGCCAGCGCCAGGAACCCCACGAGCATGGCATCGGAGTGCACGACCAGGCGGAGCAGGTTCTCGCCGTTCGGACCGTTCTTTCCATCGAACCAGTTCTTGACTGCGCGCTCATTCGCTCCGACCGCGGCGGCGACGATTTTCACCGCCGAGTGCCTACCCCCGTAGGCCCGCTTGAGCAACGAGGACATCTCCTCAGTGAAGGACAAGGGTCCGTCGCCTCCACTCCCCCCTGTAAAGCCTGTTCCATTTTTTGACCGAACTTTTCGGCCTTTCTGCGTCAAAGACATTCCGCCGTTCCTTTTCTAGGTTGCGGAACCGTCGTTACGCCCCCTTACGAGGCGCAGGGCGTTCGCGGAGGTATCCCGAGTGGGGAACAACGTAGAGACGACCAGCTGCGGCCAGGTCCCGGTAACCAGGGCAGCCGAGTATGTCCGGATGTCGACTGACCATCAGCGCTACTCGACGGAGAACCAGGCCGTGGTCATCCGCAAGTATGCCGATGCCCGCGGCTACGCGATCGTGCGAACCTATGCCGACCAGGGTAAAAGCGGGTTGAGCCTTGGCGGGCGTGACGCCCTGCAGCGGCTGCTGGACGACGTGCAAGGTGGACGTGCGGACTATTCGGCAGTGCTCGTCTACGACGTCAGTCGCTGGGGCCGCTTCCAGGATGCCGACGAGAGCGCCTATCACGAATATCTCTGCAAACGTGCAGGCGTCGCTGTGCATTTCTGCGCCGAGCAATTCGAGAATGATGGAGGCCTTGCCGCCACCATGCTCAAGGGCATGAAGCGAGTCATGGCAGGCGAGTACAGCCGTGAACTATCCACCAAAGTGTTCATTGGGCAATGTCGCCTTATTGAATTGGGTTTCCGGCAGGGAGGCTTGCCCGGCTACGGCCTGAGACGCATGCTCGTGGACGAGCACCGGAACCCTAAGGGCGAGCTTGGACCAGGCGAGCACAAGAGCATCCAGACTGACCGCGTCGTCCTTGTTCCAGGCCCGGCCGTCGAGATCGCGACTGTGCGGCGGATCTACGCCCTGTTCCTGCAGGACGGCATCGTCGAAGGCAAGATTTCCGAAATCCTGAACGACGAGGATGCTGAGCAGGGATGCCAGCCGACCTGGACGCGAGCGGCCGTTATCGGAATCCTGACGAACGCCAAGTATGTCGGGGACAACGTCTTCAACAGGCGGTCCTACAAGCTCAAGCAACGGCGCGTCATCAACGAGCCAAGCAAGTGGGTTGTTGCCGAGGCGGCATTCGAAGGTCTGGTGGACAGGGACACGTTCGGAGCCGCCCGCCTCGCGATGGATGCCCGCAAGGTCAGGGCCTCCGATGACGAGATGCTCGATGTCTTGCGCGCACTGTTGCGAGAGCACGGCTGCCTGTCCGCCTTCGTCATAGACGAGGCATCCGGCGCACCGTCGAGCTCCGCCTACCAGAAACGGTTTGGCAGCCTCGGCCGGGCATACCGCATGATAGGCGCACCGGCCCGTCATGATGCCCACGTCGAAATCAACCGTGCCCTGCGGGCGATGTTCCCGGCCGTCGTCGCACGCACTATGGCAGAGATCGCCCGCCTTGGCGGAACGGTCAGCCCAGGAGCCAAGGAGGGACGCTACCTCGTGAATGGCGAGCTCACACTTAGCCTGGTCATAGCACGATGCACGGAGATGCCGTCCGGTGCCCTGCGCTGGACGGTGAGGTTCGAGCCTGGCCGCAGGCCCGACTTGACCGTTGCGGTCAGGATGGGGCGGGATAACGTCGCGATCCGAGATTACTATCTGCTTCCAGGCATCGGCCTCGCCGAACCGCGGCTGAAGATCGCCGAGGAGAACGGCATCTTCCTCGACGCGTTCAGGTTTGACGACCTCGGCTACCTCGCCGAACTGACCGCCCGTGCACGTCTGAGCGACGCCGCATGACCGAACATGCCGAGTGTGTTGTCATGGTACCCGTCGCGGGCATGACGGTTCTCAACCCGCGTGCTCGTAACAGGAGGAAATTTGCCGACTTGGTCGAGAGCGTTGCTTCGGTCGGCCTCAAGAAGCCGGTGACCGTGCGCCTGCATCCTGGCTCCACGACATACGACTTGGTGTGTGGGCAGGGGCGCCTCGAGGCATTTATCCAGCTCCGGCAAACCGAAATCCCGGCGTTCGTCATCGTTGCCAGTGATGAAGACTGCTACGTGCTGAGTCTGGTGGAAAATCTTGCTAGGCGGCAACATCCTCCCCTGGAGCTGTTGGCGGAAATCGAGGCGCTGCGTGCACGCGGCTACGCTCCTGCCCGGGTCGCAGAGCTGACCGGGCTCAGCCCAGAGTACATCTACGCGATTTCATCACTCTTCGCGAAAGGCGAGCACCGGCTGCTCAAAGCCGTCGAGCGTGGCATCGTCCCCTGCTCGGTCGCCATTGAAATATCCCGGGCTGACGATGCGGAGGTCCAGACCGCTCTCAGGGAGGCTTACGAGAGCAAGAGCCTTCCTGGGAACCAGGTGACCGCAATCCGGCGCATCATCGACCAACGCCGCAGGATGAAGGGACGAGACCGAACGAATGACGCCCCCAAGTCAGGCCGCGTCATCTCTGGAGACAGCCTGGTCCGAGCCTACAAGCGGGAGATGGAGCGACAGAAGCGGCAGGTGCAGAAGGCCGAGCTGGCTCAGAACCGGCTCTTGTTCCTGGTGAATGCGCTACGGAACCTGCTGGCCGAGGACCACTTCTGCACGCTGTTGAGGGCCGAGGCACTTCCGACCATGCCGAAGCTGCTTCATGAACGCGTGACAGCTGAGCAATGAGTGCCATTCCAAACGTCCGCAGAGCGTTCGAGGAGAGCATTCTCGTCATCAGGCTTGACGAGCTTGTCCCCATGAAAGTTCTGCCAAAGAGCGTGTTGCGTAGCACCAAGTATGCTCGAATCGCACGGTCGGTGGCCGAGGAGGGACTGGTGGAGCCGCTGGTGGTCGCAAGGGGCGCTGGCGGAAAGTTCCAGCTCTTGGATGGTCATGCCCGGTTTGCGGCTCTACTCGACTCCGGTGCGACAGAAGCGCGCTGCCTAGTGGCGCTCGAGGATGAGGCGTTCACCTACAACAAGCGGATTTCGCATCTGGCGACCATCCAGGAGCACTACATGATTGTGCGTGCCCTGGAGAAGGGTGTGCCCGAGGAGCGACTTGCGGCTTCCCTGAACGTGGATGTAGCGCTGATACGTCAGCGACGCAGCTTGCTTGATGGAATTTGTCCTGAGGTCGTGGATATTTTCAGGACGAGGCCTGTCAACGTCGGCGTGTTCAACGCACTGCGGAGGATGAGGACGCTGCGGCAAATTGAGGCCGTGGAACTCATGACGATGGCGGGCAACGTGACCGTGAGCTACGCCAAGGTGCTTCTGGCAGGCACTCGCCCGGCCGACTTGGTGAATCCCGAGCGGGTCAAGAAGACGCCGGGAATGACGCCGGAGCAGATGGACCGCATGCAGCGGGAGATGGAGGCCGTGCAGTCCGACTTCAAAACCGTCGAGAAGGCATTTGGACCAAACGTCCTGCAGCTGGTGGTTGCGACCGGCTATGTCAGCAGCCTGATCCAGAACGCTCTCGTCCAGCGATACCTCGAGGAGCGGCATCCTGAATACCTAACGCAATTCCGCTCTATCGTCCGGGCAACCTCGCTGGACCCAAGTCAAATTTGAAATCGTTCAAAGGACGGCCGACATCGTGCCTCTCGCCCCAACCGAGTTCCCACAGGTCGGGCACTTGCGGCCGCGACACAAACCTAGGATGGCTAGGTATCGTAGCCTCCGTCACCGGCGCCGTCCAGACGTTCCCGTTCGCCCCTGGACGAGGTCCGCAAGCTCTCGACGGTGAGGGTGCGCCAAGCCTACCAGGATGCAGGCGTCTACAAGGAACCGGAAACCCTCGCTCAAGAGGTGGACAAGGTCGCAACCCTACCGCTCGCCTACCAACCCGGGACTCATTGGGGTTACAGCCAATCGCCCGACGTGTTGGCAAGGGTTGCGGAAATAGTGTCGGGCAAGCCATTCGACCAGCTGGTGTCTGATAACCTAAACGGCCCGCTGGGCATGAAGGACACAACATACAACGTGCCTACCACCGACCAGTCTCGGGTGGCGCAGCCATTACCCTTACCCAACGGAGCTCTGCCGTCCCACCAGGACACTAGCCATGTCACTGGCCACTTCCAAGGCAACACAGGGCTGGTCGCATCAGCGCCAGACTACCTGCGCTTCACCCAGATGCTGTTGGATCGCGGCGCGCTGGGCAACACACGGATCCTGGGCGGCGGCACCGTGGGCCTGATGCGCTCCGATGCATTGGGCGCTACCCCGCATGACACGGAAAGTGGCGACTACCTGCTAGGACCCGGCTACGGCTTCGCTCTCGGCTTCTCCGTGCGCCTGACGAGCGGGGAGAACGCCTTCCCGGGCACCATCGGCGCGTTTGGTTGGGGCGGGGCTTTCGGTACACAGTTCGTGGTCGACCCGCAGCGGGATATGGCGGCCGTACTGATGGTCAACCAGATCGACAAGTTTCCATGCATCTTCGAATTGTTCAACACGCTCGTCTATGAGACGGTAATTGACTGAACGGCAATGGCCGCGATCCGTGCTGCCCGTGTGTATCGAGATCTTCGGACGGCCAATCGGGTAGGTCATCGCAGAAACCAGTCGCATCTTGGACGCGCCGGAGCTGTCGATTGGCATCACCTGCATTGGCGTCCCCGTGCTGCGGGCCCACGCTATGGCGCTGAGGGTAGAATTTAACGCCCGGTGTCGCCCAAGGACGCCCGCGCTTCCTGGAAACCGCGCCGGGCGTGCTGGTGGTGGACGACCGCACCGCTAATCGATTTCCCATGCAGTGCGAAGCCTCTGGCGCCGATGACGTGCTGGTGGGCGCATCCGCCGCGACCTTGGCGATCCGTCCGGCCGCTACCTGGCGCTGTTCGTGGCCGGTGACCAGTTGCTGAAGGGAGCGGAGTTGAACACGGTACAAATCGCCGAGGCGCTGGTCCGACGCCCCGTGGCTTGATCTGGAGTCCCTGACCGGTAGGCTGCCGGGCGAGTGCACCCTATCGGTGTGCCGCTCGGCAGCAGGTCGGCCTCTTGTCACACTGGCTGTTGCGGTAACAGCCGCCCTGCGAAATGGTGAGTTTTAGTGGAAAGCAGATCTTGATGGCTGCAACATGGGCCATGGTCGATCACCAGTGGTTCGAGCTTCGCAGACAGTCAGACGATCTCGTTTATACATTCCACCGCTGTCTCGACCCGGACGGACAAGTTGCCTATCAACGACAGGATGGAGATTACTGGATCACTTTTCGGCTTGGCCTTGTATGGGTCGCTTGGGATAACGCCACACAGAGCTGCATGGGACGTCCTTGGAACGTGATGCCGGATGCGCAAGGGGAGTCTCCCCCGAAGGCGTTTGGGTCAGCCGCAAGGGGCCGAAATCGTATGTGTACGATCTCGCCTACATACTCGCTCCGCTAACGTCAGGTTAACGGGCGGCAACGTACGCAGTACCGTTTGTCCACTTTGGGTGGAGGCAGTGTGAAAACACGATCGGAGTTTCCGGAAAGAGTACGATCTTCTCCAGTGTGCGAACGCCCTTGTGAAAATGGACAGTTTGACAACTCAGCTTCCAGCAAATTAAGCGTCCCAAACCGACGCTGAGGGAAGGTATTCTCCGGCTCTGTTACAAATGGGCGTTTTCACATAGCCTCGGTTGGTAGCAGCCATCATACGGAACAACGAGGTTTGGTGGAAGGCGGACGACTTCCGTGGCAGCATCGTTCGTATGTTCTCCGAGGGCTTTCATACTGACCGCCTGACGCTCAGGCCCATCGTGGCAGGCGACGCCGAGCCGATATTTGACGCATATGCACAGGACTCGGAAGTGACGCGCTTTCTGACTTGGCGTCCGCATCGCATCCTTGATGAGGCTGTGGCTTACGTTCAACGCTCCATGCTTGCTGTCTCTTCCCGGACTTACGTCCTGATTGGGCGGCAAGACGGGAAGCTACTTGGCGCACTCGATCTAAGGCACGAGCGTCCACACGGACTGAGTTACGGCTATGTTTTGGCTCGATCTGTCTGGGGACGGGGATTGATGACGGAAGCACTCGTGGAGGTGAGTCGCTGGACGCTGCTCCAACCAGCCATATGGCGGATCGGCGACTGCTGTGACGTGGAAAATTGTGCTTCGGCTCGTGTTATGGAAAAGGCAGGGATGACCTGCGAGGGAATCGCGCGGCGCTGGACGATGCACCCAAACGTAAGCGCCGAGCCGCGAGACTGTTCAATATATGTCAAAGTGAGGTAATGCCGCTCGATGTGGCATGTCCGCTAGGGTCGGTAGCTGCCGTTACGCGGAATGGCGAGGTATGGTGGTAAGCGGCCAGTCCGCTTCCGGGAGCGCTCAACGACAAATCGGCCGTTCGCATCAAGCTCATATTGGTAAATAGGCGGCGATCCGCACTTCGAGAGACCCTGTAGGATAGCAGACGCTCAACAATCCTGCCTGGTGGCAGCTTGCTCAGCCGACTGGCAGGTAATAGTTTTCGAGACGACTTTTTCGGAGGGAACGATGAACGGCCATCTCGATCTACTATGCCCCTTCGTCAGCAGTTCATTTGGCGGGATTGTGAAGGTGCGCAATGCTTCCGGTTCTCATAACTTGTTGGAACGCGCTGAAGCTGATCCGACAATGCTACCTCGGATGCTGGCCGAGTGCCACGGACTGCTGCTGTTGCCGGGCATGAACGACATGGCTGAAAGACCCGAACTGCTTCTGCGACTTAGTCGAACGTTCGGACCTGAGGTTGAGGATTATCTCCAAACTGGCGCGCCCCCGAAAATGGTGCATCCAGACGTTCCAGAGATTCTGGTCGTTTCCAACACACCGCCGGTTGAGCGCCAGCCCCCAGCCTTGCCCGATCCCCCGCTGACCGCCGATGGGGAGCTGCCAGTTCAATATCCACACCGTCGCGGTTGGCACACCGACCAAAGCTTTCGCCGTCCCCCGCCAGACGTTTCGCTATTTTTGGCGGTGTTGCCCGTGCCCCAAGGACAGGGGCAGACGCTGTTTGCTGACGGTACGGCCGCCTATGACGCTCTTCCGACCACAATGAAGGATCGGATCGAGCACTTGGACGGCCTACACGTTGGTTCAAGAGCCCGTCGCAGCCGCGAGGCTATGCGCTTAGGCCAGACGCCCCCAACATTGGCGCCGCACGAGTATCCACAGCGGCAGCCGATCGTTCGCCCACACCCGGAAACTGGTCGCAAGGCGCTTTACTTATGTGATCACGGCCAAATGGACTGGTTTGAAGGGCCGATTGTCGGTCTTGAGCCGGGTCCGGACGGAGATGGGGCACAACTGCTATACGAGTTGTTGACCCACATGACGCAACCTAGGTTTGTGTACGCCCATGAGTGGACTCCAGGAGATCTCGTTGTCTGGGACAATCGTTGCACGGTGCACGCTGCAACATGGTTCGACGCGAACAAGGAATCCCGAGTAATGTGGCGCACGACGGTCAGCGGCAATCCCGGCACTGCCTATGCGGGTGAGACAAAAAGCTGGCTTGCGGCATTGTAATTCAAGGATCACTGAGCGTGCGGAATGAAGCGTCTAGCTTCTTGCTCCGGCAGTTAACGTCTGCTTCCGGGCGTCTCTCGTCGGGCCGTGAACGTCGGGGCTGGGGTCGAGAGCGGCCGAACCCAACCATCCGGCCAGCGTCCGCTTACCCGCGCTTCCTGCTGAAAAGCGGACGCCCGCTCTCGGCCTAACCTCGGCCAGGATCGAAGATAGTGTGGCTGGAGTGGATTCCTTGCATGCGTATGAGGTCTGCGACACGGTTCTGCTGGAGAAGTGTGCATGGGAATGACGGCCTTGCGTAGCGAACTCGGATTGGTGGCGACCTTAGCGGCGGGGCTGGCCAGTAGCGGAGCGATGGCACAGGGTCCCGCCGGGGCCCCGGTGTCGCATCCTGCTCCTCAGGGTATCCAACTCGATCTAGCCGAGACGTTCCACACGCGTTCGGCTTGGCGACTGATCGTCACAGAGGGGCCGCCCACCAAGGACTACGGTGATAACGACGCAGCCGGTGCGCTCACCCTCTGCTTGCACAAGGCCCCGGAAGGGCCGTGTGTGTCCGCGCCGGTCACCCCACCGCTGCAACCGGCGCTGTCCGGCGACCCCATGTGGGAGCCACACTACCTACTCACCGCCGAGGTGGTTCATCCGCACGGACCGAGGACTGCGCCAGTTCTGCTGATCGTCACCGGCAGTCTCAACTCCGGAGACGGAGACCAGATCATCGCGACACAGCTGATAGCCTACGACGCGAGCCAGGATGCCTTCCGGCGCGTCTATGCGGAGAGTACTGGTCACAACAACAATCAGGAAATTCGCTTCGTCAAAGAGGGCCCGCTTCGGGGAAGCGTGATCACTGCCGAGCCGCAGGACCGTTCGCCTTACGCCTTTTGGATCGCGGTCGACAAACCTGGACCATCGGGATCCTATCGCCAGGTGCTCCGCTACCGGAGTACCACGCTCTACAATGACGGCAATCCGCTGCCAGTGATCGATTCCGAGATGCCCAACATACAGAGGCGGCTGGGCTTATGGAAACCGGGCCAGCCCATCCCGACACCTGACCCTCGTACCAGCAACAGACCGTGTCCCAGGCCGATGCTACGAAAGACCGAACTGTGGTGCGGCTGAGGCGCGTAAGTCCGTCCAGGGTCGAGACTACCGTCCGGTTAAACGCAAGCGAACCCGCCCAAATGGCGGGACGCCTATTCGGCAGAATACTGAGCATCTTTGACAGCTAATATACGGCCACCCCTAATCCGTCTCTGACACTCCGGTAAGTCATTGAAGTCTAAGTAGCCAGAACCTTAAATTTGTCTCTGGCGAACGCCTATCGTGTCTCCAGCCTCAAAGATTACCAATAGCGTGTCTCTGAAGCGGTTTCGTCAAATTCCGGCTCGGCCTTGGGGCGTTGAAGCGTCATCCGTCTCGCCGCCGTTTGAAGTCGCCGTTGAGTAGAGGGTCGAGCCGGTCGGCCTGCGCTGACGCCCAACCCCTCCACTCCTCCAACTCGTTTTCGCCCATCGGGGTGGTCGATCTCGCGTTTTCAGCAGTGACGTCGGACACGTAGCGCCGGATCGCGCGGGCCTGTTCGAGTGCGGCGGCCTCGCCGAGCAGGCGCTCAACTCTCAGCCGCTCCAGTTCGGCCAGCCGGGCGCGTTCGGCCGCCTCCGCCTGCGCGACCCGGCGCCTCGCCTCCGCCTCAAGCTGCGCCTTGCGATCCACCCGATACTGGTATGCCCGGTTCACCGCATCCCGATAGTCGTTCTCGGCGGTGACCAGGATCTCCACCACCACATTGCGTAGCTGCCTCTCCAGCGTTGTATCCCCGTCCTCCCACCTGCGCCTCGCCGGACGGGTGCCGTCGTGGCTGGGGTTGAGTTCCACCACGAGCCGCCGGTTGATGACCAGCTTCCTGTCCGCGCCGTTTCCGGTCCTTGTCCTCGTCTCGATAGCCCGCACCCCAACGGTCACACCCTGGTTGCCGACGCCCACCCTGATGCGTTCGGGGTCTACGTTGCCCTGGCCGGTCGTCCGCCCGCCATGGCGGGCGACCTCCGTCAACACGGCCGAGAGGAGGCGCAGTTGCCGCCGTCCGATCGGATCGCCGAACTTTGGGGAGTGATACGACGCCATATAAGGATGGACCGCCACCTTGGCCTTCCGGTCCTCGTCCTCGGCCAGAACGCGACCAACGAGGGAGTGGCAGACGTTCGCCAGCCGCGGGACCGTAAACGGGCGGACCATGGATTCGACCGCACGGCGGACCTCCTCGATGGACTCGTCGAAGCTGGGCGGCTCCGGCAGCGGACCCAGAAGTTCAGCCTCCGTAGACGGGTGGTGGTTGCCGTAACCATTGCCCGGTATCTCGATCCTGTCGGTCATCCCCAGGCCACGTGGCGGCAAGTCGGTTACGGAGGCGGGCTTCCCGGCGGCCTTCCGCGCCCAGTAGCCTCGGGGCGGGACCGGAACGTGGACTTTGGCGCAGGCCTTGGCCATAGCCACGTCCGACACGCCGAATCCCTTCGCGAGCTTGGACATCGGCTCCGACCAGACGAGCGCGTGCAGTTCCTTGCGGGTTAGACAACGGCCCATGGAGCCGAGTTTTCGCCCGAGATGGGACGGGCATCAAGGTTGAGAGCGATTTCAGGCCGGAAGTTATGCATCCGGGTTCGGCCAGAACGAAGAATTGGGAGATCTACGGAGCGAGACCTACTGGCGTCCAGAGCAATTTCCCTGACGCAGCCGTTTGCTGCCTCATCCGCCCGTCCACAATGGCCTGCCCGGCCCAAGATTTGATGATAGGGAAGTCCACGTATGGATGCTGCATGATGTTTGCGGCGACCGTGGTGGCGCGCTGCGTGTCGCCTTCGCTCAACCATGTATCGAAGGCCGCTCTGCTCTCGCCAGGGAAGCAGTCCGCCACTGTTGGAACGCTGCGATACCACCATCGTTGGCGGCGAACAGATCGGGCATTCCAGCCCGATTCGCGCGGCGATCGTGGAAGTCGCTGGCTGCGATGCGCTCCTGCACCGGAAGGCAGCGTTTCTCGGCGGCGCGGAAGACCTCCATCCCGTTGCGATGCCGCGTGCCATAGGCGAGATGGAAGTAAGTTCGCGCAGCGCCTGGATCCCGGATGCGTGTCGTGGTCACAAAGGGGAAGCGGCAGACCATACTGAGGCGGCAGAGATAGGTTTGTCGGATCGCCTCTTCCCTGTCGAAGCCTTGAGCTAGAAGCGCATCGAACTGCTGGCGCCACTCGGAACCGCCGAACAGTCCATCGAACCCGTCTCGAATCGGTTCATAGTCCATGTGTCGCACGATGGCGTACGTCATCAGGTTCACCATCACCTCGCCATATGGGTGCCGAGCAACGGTCCGACCTTGTCCAGCGCCATGCCGGTCCAGCCGGTCGGGTCCAGGAAGGTGAATAGGAAGCTGTCGCCGACCGTCTGCTGGATTTCCGAAGCCCTGTCCTCGAATCGACCCAGCAGGGCGGTCACCTTCACGTCGGGGTAGGCTGCCACCGCGGCCTGCAGGCGGTCATACGCGGTCCGGTTCTCCTCGACGAAGATCGCCCGGATCACAGGCCGCATTCCACCCTGCTTCAGCTCCATCGCCACGGAGGTCAGCTGGGGCAAGACGATGCCGAAAGACGTGTCCGCAAAATCATCGGAGTGGTTCCGCCACGGTCCGGCGAAGCCGTCGACGTAGGTGAAACGCGGGTTGGACTTGCGGGCTTGGAGAACCTTGAAAGCCAGTTTTTCGACATAGTGCCTGAGGATGAAGTGTTTGGCGTAGGTCTGTCCCCGGCCCTCGTACAGCGCGGCATCCAGGCCACGTGTCGCGGGTATGCTGCTTTGCCGACTTGGCGGTTTAGACATCTACGTCGACGGTAGGCGGATCAGGGAAGTCGTTCCATTCCCTGCCTTCCAGTTCGCGACCAAGGACTTTGGGCCTCAAGCCGCTCCACTGTTTGAAGAAGAAGCGAACCCCCTGTGCGATGCACTGGTCCCTGACGTCTGTGGCCCAGGCGGCATCCATGGGCCTGTAGCCAGGCCCGGACTCTCCGCCCACGATGACCCAGTGGACGCCTTCCAGGTTTAGGCGTCCCACTGGACCGATGAGCGGCTCGATGCTGAGGAACCTTACTGCGGCAGGCGCTCGCCGCAGATGCGCGATGCGCGACCGGCACTGGCAATCTTCCACGCTGACGCCAAGCCAGATGTTCCGAGGAGCGGGACGGTTGGCGTAGCGAACCCGTGCATACTTCTCCAGGCGGGAGCTTCGCTTCGTCAGCAACTGGAACGTATGGCGGCTGGCCTGTTCCATTGTGTCGAACACCTGGTCGACGAACTCTCCCGGAATATCCTTGTGGAAGAGATCGCTCATGGAGTTCACGAAGACCATCTGCGGCCGGTTCCAACCTAGTGGCTGGAGCAGGCGCTCCCGCCGCAACGTGAGGTCGAAGCCGCCCTCGAACGGGTGGCCGGGTGTTCCGCGGAACCGCTCCGAAAAACGCGCGGCATAGCAGTGGTCGCACCCTGGGCTGATGCGGGTGCATCCCGTCACCGGATTCCAAGTTGTGTTCGTCCACTCGATGGTTGTAGTGGCGGCCATTTACCTGCCCGTGAACAAGACCGGAACACTATGGCATTTGGGTCGGTCAGGGTCCAGACCCGATCCGTTCCGACGATGCCGCGGCGAGGGCCAGTCCAAGTTCGCCTGAACCAAAGCATTGAGAGTAGCGCCTAGCTTATCTGCGGCCGTTGCCGCGGCTGTTTGAGCTTGAGCCAGGCAACTATCGAAGGACGACCGCGGCTGACGCCTCCCACGACATGGTTCGCTCAGGCGGCTAATTTGGCAAGCTGATCAATCAGAAACTTCGCGGCCAGGGCTGACGACTTGGGGTTCTGTCCGGTTATCAGGCAACCGTCGCTGACGACGTAGGATTCGAGGTCGGGGCCGTTGGAGTAGAGGCCGCCCTGGCCTTGACTTCATCCTCGACCAGAAAGGGCACGACCTCGGTCAAGCCCATGCCCTATTCCTCGGTGTTGGTGAAGCCCGCGACCTTCTTGCCCTCAACAAGCGGCTTCCCGTCCGGCGCCCTGACATAGCGGGGCGCACCCGGCGCGTGACAGACGAGGGCGACCGGCTTTTGGGCGGCGAAGAAGGACTCTATCAGGCCAATGGATGACTTGTCCTCGGCCAAGTCCCAGAGCGGGCCATGGCCGCCCGGATAGAACACTGCGTCGAACTCCGCCTGCGAGACGCTGTCCAGGCGCAGCGTCGTGGCAAGTTGCGCCTTTGCGGCTGTGTCGGCCTCGAAGCGCCGGGTCAGGTCGGTCTGGAAGGAGGACTCGGTGCTCTTGGGGTCGACCGGTGGTTGGCCGCCCTGGGGCGAGGCCAGCACGACCTCCGCACCGGAGTCCTTGAACGCGTAATAGGGCCCGGCGAACTCTTCGAGCCAGAAGCCTGTCTTCTTCCCGGTATCGCCGAGCTGGTCGTGGAGGTGAGAACCATCAGGATTTTCATGTTGGTTGTCCTCTGAAATGAAGTATAGTCGACCGGTCGTCTAGTATTTGGGCACGAAAGGCACCTCGGATCGAGGTGGAGCCAACACCGTCCCGCCTTAGAGGGGGAGATGGAGGATCTGGCGGGTCGTCATCATAGCCGACTCGAAAGGCTGGGTGTTGCGGACGATCTTCACCATCACACTCGCACCCAGCCAAAGCTGGTAGAGGCTCTGGGCGACGCTGCCCGGCTCCTCGTCGACCGACAAGGACCCTTCCGCAACGCCACTCTCGATGGCTTGCTTCAGGCGTTGGGTAATACCCGAAGTGCCTTGCTTCAGGGCCGCGCGCATAGCCTCGGACATGTCCGCGACCTTAGCGCCCAGCTTCACGGCAAGACATTTACCCTGACAATCGAAGAAAGACTGAATCTCCTGCCAATCGTGCAAATAGGCCATTAAGCGCTGAGCCATGCTCAGGCCTGGCAATCGCAGTGTCTCGTCAAGGTCGGCCAGATATTGTTCGAAGTAAGCCACAAGCATTGCCTCGCCGAATGCATCCTTGGAGCTGAAGTAGTGATAGAACGATCCCTTTGGCACCCCGGCCGCGGCCAGGATCTCGTTGAGGCCGACCGCAAAAAAGCCCTTGCTGGCAATGATGCGCTGGCCGGTTTGGAGGATGCTCCCGCGGACATCAGATGTGTCCTGGGAAGCTGACGTTTTCATATTCCCATGCAATACAAAGTAGACCGGTCGTCTAGAGATTTTTTACAGGTCGGAGCCACTGAGTTTGCCCTCTGGCAAGCCGGTGGCCAACACTTCGCGCGTGAAGTCGGCAGCGCTCCAATGTCGATGCGGTAATGCAGAGTTTGGGCAAGGGCATCCTCGGCGGCATAATTGCAGGCAGTGGCCACCCGTTGAGGAGAGACCGACGTCATGAAGGCGATCCGCATCGAACAGTATGGCGGACCGGAGGTGCTCCAGCTCCAGGACATCCCCG
Source organism: uncultured Acetobacteraceae bacterium (assembly GCA_964247805.1). Classification (GTDB taxonomy): domain Bacteria; phylum Pseudomonadota; class Alphaproteobacteria; order Acetobacterales; family Acetobacteraceae; genus LMUY01. The sequence continues at coordinate 16,583 of CAXTWC010000014.1, forward strand.
TGCCCGAACCCGGCGAGGGCGAAGTGCTCGTACGCATGGCGAGCGCCGGGGTGAACGTGATGGATGTGGGAACCCGCAAAGGCGGGTTCGCGAACTCGCAAACCTATTCCGTCCGCCTGCCGACCACGATTGGGATGGAGGGCGCGGGCATCGTCGAACGGGTTGGTGCCAGAGTGAGCGGGTTCGCTCCCGGCGACCGGGTGGCATACTGCCTGGTATGGAACAGCTACGCCGAGTTCGCAGTCGTGCCAGCCTGGCAGCTCGTGCCGGTGCCCGCCTCCGTGCCACTGGCCCTTGCCGCAGCCGCGACGTTCCAGGGTTTCACCGCCCATTATCTAGCCACCGACGTAGGCCGCCTCGGGCCGGGACGGACGTGCCTGGTGCACGCCGCGGCCGGTGGCGTAGGGCAGCTGCTCGTCGGGTTCGCAGCGCGCCTGGGCGCCACTGTGTACGGCACCGTCCGCGCCGAGGGGCAGATGCAGCTCGCGCGCGACAGGGGCGCCCAGGAGGTGTTTCTAACGCCCCATGGAGGCTTTGTTGCACCGCTGCTAGAAATGACCGGCGGAACCGGGGTCGATGTGGTGTTCGACTCGATCGGCCAGCCGACTCTGCGCGACGATTTCAAGGTAGCACGCAAGAAGGGGCTCGTTGTGAGTTTCGGGGCGTCCGGCGGCGCGGTCAGCGACCTCAACCCCGCCGAACTAGGAGAGGCCGGGTCGCTGTATCTGACGCGCCCGCGACTAAAGGACCATCTGTCCGACGCGGCCACCATCCGTGCCCGTGCCGCCGCCCTCTACGCCGGGCTGGCCGACGGCAGCCTGGTCTTGCCAATTGGCAAGCGCTACGGGTTCGAGCAGGTTCGCGAGGCGCACGCCGACGTCGAGGGACGGACATCCAAGGGTAAGCCCCTACTCGACATCGCCGAGCTCTCTTGACGGCGCACAAGCTTAACCGACGCCAGAGCTCACGTTGCTGCGTGCTGGGTCAGGAACGTGAGTATCGTCTGCCCACCCGTCCAGCTGCTCGGGGACCAGGCCATCCTCTACAAGCACGTCCAGCCGCTCGACTCTGCGCGGACAAGTTGGTCGCCCGCAATGAAAAGCGTCTTCGCGATATCGGGCGGTATCTTGGAGGCCCGGGAAGCGGTGAGGACCACGCCCTGACCGTGTCCGGATGGGCAGTCGCCACCATCCGCGCACCGCGCTTCAAAGGCATGCCGAGCGGCACCGCGCGGCCTCTGCCCCGCTGACGGATATTGCGGCAAGGTCGTCGCCCACATCCTGAAACGTGACGCCAGTCGCCGGGCCCCGTTGACCCGGCGATGCCGCACGGTTGCGGCCTCAGCTTTGCCAGCCTCCTGGGCCGCTTTCGCGGTGATGTCGTCGCAGTCCTCACCACCGCTGTGGCCACACGACGTCAGCATGACCAACGTCGGACCGGCCCAGCCGACATAGGTCTTGGTCTCGACGTTCTCCCTGCGCACCGTCTTGCCCATTCCGGGTCATCCTAGAACACCACCCGTTGCAGCCTGGCCGGGAGCGGGCCGCCCGGCGACGGAGAGGCCGTCCCACCGTCGCTGATGACGTAGGCTACCTTGCCGTATTCTCCAGGCGCCCGGCCCCATGCGATGCTGCACGGCCCGATCAGCGCTTCGGTACACGGGTCGCCCACCACACTTTGCGGGAAGCCGCTGTTGTCGCCGGGGTCCATCGAGATTCGATCGATACTGTTCTGACGGTGGGTGGCCAGGTAGATGACGCTGGCATCCTCGTCGATGCAGAAATCGTCCCCCATTCGCCCTGCTACTACCAGCTCAGGCGGGCCAGCTGGCTCGAAGGTCAATGGGTCGACCGGCACGCGCATGAGCAGCTTCTTGGCTGTGGCGGTATAGTAGAGGTGGTGGGTCCGGGCGGCATAGCGGACTCCGTTCACGCCAGGCTGCTCGGGCTTCAGCTTACCCGGGAAGTAGCCCATCGTCTCATGTGCAAGCCATACCCGGGCCTGGATGTCGCGCCCGCCCGGCTGCACGTCCACCCGCCAGATCAGTCCGGCAAAGCAGTCGGCCACCAGCACGATGCCGGTGGCGAGCAGGCAGCTGCCGTTCAGCCCCCGCGCGCTGTCCGGGAAGCAGAACACCATCTCCGGCAGCACCGGTGACCCCGGCTGATATCCCCGCAGGTCGAGGCGGTGCAGAAAGGACTCGTGCGTCGTGTATAGGTTGGAGGTGGAGACCAGGAACAGATCCGGTTGGATCTCGACCAGACCCGTAGTCAGCTGGTCGAAGCGATGCAGCAGCACTGGCTGCACGGGCGCATCGCCAGATAGCGGTGGGACATAGAACAGCTCCCTGGCGTTCATGGAGGTGACGAGCACCGAGTTGTCGCTGCGCACAGCAAGGTTCTCGAGGAACGATTTGACCGGGAAGAGTGCGACGGGGGTCAGCGTGCCCTGCTTTGGACGGCTCAACCCGGCCTGGGCTGGTGCCACCGGCGCAGGGATCTCGAAGGCGTTCAGCAGGCCGCAGACGATATGGTAGCAGCCAGCGAGGTAGACGATGTCGATGAGGCCTTGCGGTCCGAACGCGGCGAGGGCGTCATGGTAGAGTGCTGCCTCCACGCGATGCCCTGTAGACAGCGCGCGGGCAAAGCGGGCGGCCAGCTTCTCCTGCACGCTCAGTTCGTCCGGCACTTTACCCGAAGCGAGCGCCTGGATTGCGCTCGCAGGAAGCCCAGCTTTCGCCGCTACCGCTGCGTGCGCGTACAGCTCATACTCTGACCGCCATGCCGCGCCAACGGCGAGGATGACGACCTGTCGCACGCACTTTTCCAGTGAGGTATGCGCCTGCTCGGCTTCCTGCAGGTCAAGGAAGGCCGAGGTAGTGGCCGGGCTGAGCAGCAATGGATTGAACGGGCCAATCAGCCGGTTGCCCTCCGTGGTGCTCTGGAAGCCTGATTGATTGGCCCACTCAACCAAGGTGCCGGTCAGGCGCTCGTAGACTGCCTTCTGCTCGCCAATCAGACCAGCAGGATCGAGGAGCGCGAGGCGGCCGCCTAGATGCATCGTGTCCATGTCGCAGGTCCTATTGTTCGAGGCCGATGGCGCTGGCGGGGACGTCGAATGCGGCCAGTGTCAGCGACACCCCGGTGAACCAGCCGAGCAGCATGGTCACGTCAACGATGCCAGCATTTCCGAGCAGCGCCTGGGCGCGGCGATACAGGCCAACGGGCACGATGCGCGGTGATACCAGGGTGGCAGCAAGCTCGTAGACCACCTGTTGCCGGGGCTCGTCGAAGCTCGTCGGCAGCCCGGCAATGAGCGCCTCAACCTTGTCGGGCGGGAGGCCAGCCGCCCTCTCGGCAATCTTCTCGTGTTCGTAGTTGGCGTAGGCCGCCCGCCAGCGCCCGTTGACCACGTTGGTGGCAATCTCGATCTCCGCCTTGGTCAGCGTCGAGCGCGTCTGGTAATAAGTCCCGACCGGCACGACTGTCTCGGACAGGACGGGATTGCACAGCCAGATCTTGTGGGGACCAGGCACTTGGCCGCGTAGCCGCATCGTCGTCTCGTAGGCTGCCTTCATCTCCGCTGGCATTTCGTCCACCGGCACCTCGTGATACCGGCCGAATGTCCCGAAATCTGCCGTCTGCGTCATGCTGCTCTCCCAATCCACGAGCATGCACGGTGGTCCGTTCGGCTTCGCCGGTCTTCCGTAAACGGCTCAGACTTGCGGTTTCGGCGCATCACGGGGCGCGGAACGTCAAGCCCCTCTAAGACCGGCGTGCCTGCCGCCAAGCCCGCGGGCTGAGCCCGGTTGCTTCACGAAACGAGGTCGCAAAGTGGCCCGGCTGCCCGAAGCCGCAGTCCAAGGCGATTTCGATTACCGGCAGGTCAGTGCGTTCCAGCAGCTCCCGCGCCTTGTCGATGCGCAAGCGGTTCAGATAACGATGCGGCGGAAGGCCCGTGACATCGCGGAATGCCCGCACGAACTGCGACCGGCTGAGTCCTCCGGCTGCAGCCAGTCGGGACAGCGACAGATCCTGATCCATGCAGCTCCGCATCTGCTCAATGACGCGGTGTATGCGAGGGGCCGGGTAGCTGGTCGGACACTCAGGTCGGGTTTGCGCGAAATTGGAATGGGAGCGAAGCAGGTGGACAACGAGCGCCCGCCCGAGACTCTCCCTCATCAGCGATGCGCCCAGCCCCGGAGACTCGGCCTCCGCGAGCAGAAGGCGAACCATCTGGTCAGCCTTATGGTCGGGCACGGCGAGGCAGCGGACGAGTGTTACTGGGCCAGCCTCCTGGCCATAGACTTGTCGCGCCACGTCATGCAGCAGTTCGGGTGCGAGGTGGAGCAGCACGACATCCGGCCGCCCTTTGAGGATGCGACGGACCGGCTGCCCGGCTGGCGTGAGGGTGACCTGGCCAGGCCCCGTCCAACGCCGTTCGCGGTTGCCCGCACCATAATCCTCCTCGACCAGGACCGGGCCGACGAGATGGTCGACCAGCAGGTCATCGCGCAGGCCTGGCACATCGATCGTGCTCGGTGGATGCCGAAAGCGTTGCAGGGTCAGACCCTCACACCCGCTGTCAGCCATTGTCAGCAACGGGCGGCTTGGCAATAGTTCGACGAGGCTCTCGGGGGTAAGAAGACCGTTGCCCACGTGCATCTTAATCCACTCCGTCGCAGACCGTCGCGATAAAGCATCAGAGGACGGCGTGGCTACTGCAGGCGACACGTGATCCTGCCGCAATCAAAGATGCAGATGAGATTAGGTTTCCTCTCTCCTGCCTTGCCTGACATCACAAGACCGAGCCAGGCTAGGTCGGGACAGGATAAGCAACGACGTGAGTGGTCCCAACCCCTTGTATGCAAGCGGGGCTTATCGTCGGAACCGGTCGGACAGCGGGACACGCTGCATCCCGAGATCTGCGAACAGCCGCCCCTTGAGGTCATCCGAGACTTGGGGCTGTGCCCGTCCAGGGTTCGGAAGCTCTCTACCTTCAGTCAACTCCCCGAGCGCCCTCCCGACCGTTCGAAACAGGCCGGTGTGTAAAGGTTCAGGATGCGCGCGGTAGCGGTGTTCACCCGGACGGCGTGCACCGTACCTTTTGGCATGTTAATCAGCGCGTTCCGGCCTGCCTTGAGAACTTGCTCCCCCGCCAGGACCTCCAGCTCGCCCTCAAGCACGTAGAACACCTCGTTCATCCAAAGATGGACGTGCGACGGTGCCGAAGGTCCCTGCGGCAGGAGCTGCTCGAGCCATGGTGGACGAGGTGGTCGACCGCTGGACGGCGGTGGCCGACTTCGCCCCGTTCAACACGCCCGCAGCCGAGGCGGCGTTACGCGAGGGGGAGCCATCATAGGAACAGTGTTCCTATTGCTCTTCATTGCCCTGTTTATCGTGATGTGGATTGGACCGCGCTTCAGAAAGTGCAGAACGGAGAGGTGAATCCAGCTCACATTCCATGATGGCATTCGATTGGTCGTCGCGGTGCCGATGGTCTCGCCCCTGATCGATAGTATTGTACGGAGCCAACTTACGCAGTTCAGGGCTCGCCCTGCAGGCCGGGCAATCCGGCAGGCAGCACGCAGCGGCCACCACGATTGCAACGCCTACCTGTCCTGCGCCAGCAAGAGGCCCACATCCCCGTCCAGGTCCGGCCCTGAGTAACTGATCGGCTGCGATCGGCAGGATCTGGTGAGCTTGTAGGACGGGATGGGTGCGTTGTCCCGATCGAGGTCGTCCGCATCCCGTTCGAAGGCAAGGAGATCGTCGGCTACCTGCGCCTGCCGCCCGGCATCAACCCGGCGCCTGTGGTGATCAGCATGGGCGGACTCGAATCCTACAAGGAGTATGCGTCCTTGATGTTCGATCCGGGCCTGCTGCACCATGGGATGGGGAACTTTGCCATGGACATGCCCGGTACCGGCGAATCTGCCGTTCCCATGGAGATCGTAGGGGAGCGCGTCTACTCCAAGGTCATCGACGTCCTGAGCGCACGCGCCTACGTCGACCGAATGCGGATCGGCATCTATGGCGTCTCGGCTGGCGGCTATTGGGCTATCCTCCTAGGGGTGGGTTGCCGGTCAGCTGCCGCCCGATGGTCCTGAAGCCTTTGGCCTCCCTTTTCGGCTCTTCCGCGTGACCGGCGCTGGTTTGACGTCCTGCTCGGCCGTCACAGCCAACGGGGGCTTGCTGGCGGCGGCATCGCGCGAGGTCTTCCCAGCTGCCCGTAAGTTGGATGCCAAGCCGAGGTTGGAGTCCCAGACGGCATCGTTTCCGATCTGTCCGGGGACACCGTCCGCCATGAACGGCGTAGGTGCTCGACCTTTGCCTGCCGCTATCTCGGCCATCGACCGGCCGGATGCGACGGAGCTGTCGTTGGCAAGCAGCGCATCGCTGTCGCCTTCTTTGGCGTACTCGTCCCGGTGCTTGATCAGCAGCCAGTTCACCCTCTTGCCGGACCAGCCCTTGATCCGAACCAGCACCCAGCTACCATGCAGGTGCTCGCCGTCTAAGATGAACTTCAGGTCGCCCGACTCAAGGCCGCCTTCGGCGGTTATGCCCTGAGGCGACCAGTAGCCGCGATCCCAGAGCTGCACAGTTCCGCCGCCATACTGCCCGTGGGAGATCGTCCCTTCGAAGTTGCCGTAGTCGAGCGGGTGATCCTCCACTTCGACTGCCAGCCGCTTGTCATGTGGGTCTCGCGACGGCCCCCGAGCGATAGCCCAGGACTTGAACACACCGTCCAGCTCGAGCCGCAGGTCATAGTGCAGCCGGGTGGCATCGTGCCTCTGGACGACGAAGCGCAGACGGTCGGATGGCCGAGTCAGGGTCGCACCCCGGGGCTCGGCAGTCTGCTCGGAGTCGCGCTTCGAGAGATAAGTTGAAAGCTTGTCCAAGGTCATGTCCTCCAGGTGACCCGAACCGGACCACCTTCCACATCTAAGGCGCCGCTCTCACTCTGAACGAAACCCGATGTTGGCCCAGACCTCGTGCCTCTTCAACGTCGTACACGTGAGCGGCACAAAACGGTCCAGGACCGGGCGGTTCGGTAATCCGAGCTCCACCAGCGCACAGCGCTGGGAGCGGTTGGCTTAACGCCTGCCGTTACTGCCCGCCATGAGCCCGGTGCGGTGCACCGTCGTTTACGGCTGATTGGACGCGGTAACGACCTGCGCAATATCGTGGCCCTGGTCGCGCAAGATGAGTTCAGCGGCGTTGCGCCCAGGAAATCCGCTGATGCCTCCGCCGGGAGAGGTGCAGTCCCCGGTCTGATACAAGCCCGGAATTGGCAAGCGATAGGGTGCAAAATTGCCGGGCCGGTTATCAAAGCCATGCACGCTGCCACGCCACATGCTGGCGTTCTTGCGCTCGATGTCGAGCGGGCTGAATAGCATCTTCGCCAGGATCTTGTCTTCGGTAATGTTGGCAGTGTGCGCCATATAGCGCGCCATTACGGCAGCTGCCACCTCCTCCTTGATCTCATCCCAGTGCGCAGCACCCTGCTTCAGCTCGTAAGGCATGGTGCCCTCGATCTTTACCAGCCCACGGCCTGGCGGCACCCGGCCGGTGTCGAACACGGATGGGTGTGTCACCTGCAGGGGATAGTCGTCGATGTGCAACTCGCCCCGCGCATCGTCGCCAGCGAGCACGAAGATGCTGTTGGGATCGTCCATGAGGGACGCCTCGGCACTGCCGACGGTGCCGCCAGCGGCAAGCTTGTAGCGGACCGGTTCGGCCAGAGCATAATGGAACTGGAACATCGCCATCTCGGGCTGCATCAGGTCCACGCCCTCGGCCATTGGTGCGGGCCATAACGCACGCGGCGTCATCGCCAGCACGTTCTTGACGTGCATGGTGGAGACCACGCCGAGTGCGGCACGGAACTGCCGCCCGTCGGCACACTCCAAACCCTCGCACCGGCCATTCTCGACGATAATCCCCGTCACCGGCATATTTACAAGGATAGTGCCGCCATGGGCTTCGATGACCCGGCCGAGTGCCACCGTCAGCATGCCCGATCCGCCCTTGGGAAAGGGTCGGCCAGCCATGTGTCCCAGCATCGAGAATGCCTGCAGTCCCGTACCAAGCTCGACACCGTACGGCCCGTTGAACTTGCCGCCCGACAGCGCCGCCGCCTGCATGTAGGGGCTTTGCCAGACCTGGCGCGCAACCGCATAACCGGTCATGGCGGCGAGAGTCTTCGAGGTCAGCTCGGCAGGCTGTGTGGAGGCCAGACGCCTGAAGGTCGCTGCGTCCTGCCTGGAGACCTGGGCGATTGTTTCTGCGGTCCGGTCGGTGTCACCATTGAACACCGTCAGCGAGGCACCATCCAAGAATGGATAGTGCAGCACGACATCGGGATGGATCTGCTCGTAGCCATAGCGGTCGAGCTGCAGTTCATTGTGGGCAAGCACAGGGTTCTTGTTGATGAGACCGTGCACGCTCGAGCACCAGTCCTCATGAAATCCCGCCAGCATGGTGTCATTCGTCCGGCACCCGCCGCCAATCTGGTTCTGCCCCTCGAGCACGAGGACACGGTAGCCCGCCTTGCTGAGATACGCAGCGCAGATGAGGCTGTTGTGGCCCGCACCGGCCACCAGGTAGTCGTAACGGTCCATGACCGGCGGGCGTGGACCCCTCTCCGCGCTGGTTTCCTCTGTATGCCCGGCGTGATTCATCGCGGACACCAGGGCCGGTGCGAGGGCGGCAGCCTGCACGAAATGGCGGCGCGTCGTTCGAGACATGGTTTTGGCCCCTTCGGCTAGTCTTGCACTACGCGCACAGTCCCTAATCTACCGGGCAGCAGCGTAGATCGCTTGGTGACAACGATAATGGCCATTTTCGGCAAGGCCGAAAGCTGGCAAGCCGAGCCAGGAACCACCCCAAGAGGCGACACCGGAGAGCTCGACGCAACCGGGAGCGTAGGCCGCGGGGAGCAAAGCCCAAATTGGACAGCACAGCCTTGACGTCACCGCATTACCCGAGGCTCGTGTGCAGTCTATCGCTCCGCGCTCTGCCGATGAAGAGGGAACGGATACTCACTCCCGCTCGCCTGAGTTTAGCAGGAAGTCGGCGCCCAGTAGGATATGTGTTGTCAATTTAAGGTGCTCCCTAAGCAGGGATGCGGCCAAGTCAGCATCCCGCGCAAGGGCTGCCTCCATGATGGCCCGGTGCTCACCCTCCACATCCCGCCGGGTCGTTCCGGCCGGAACGGACAAGCGCCGGTAGCGCTCGCTCTGCTGGTACAAGTGCTCTCGGATGCGCAAGAACCAGCTATTGTCGGCGGGCATGACCAGGGAGGCGTGAAAGGCGGCATGGGCCGCTATCCAGGCTTCGGAGAGCAGCGCCGGATCGTTGTCGGCATGATACGGTGTCTGGGCCAGCTTGCGGAAGGCTGCCTCAATCGCGGCTTGCCATCGTGCGCCGCCCCGGGCGATTGCGGCACGCAGGCACCAGCCCTCGATCTCGATGCGGGCCGCAGTGAGCTCCTCGAGGTCACGCGCGGAAACAGGCGAAACCGTAAAGCCACGCTGCGGTTCGGACATCACCAAACCGTCCGCCGCAAGGCGGGACAGCGCCTCGCGCACCGCACCGAGGCTCACTCCGCCCAAGGACAGGCAGAGCTCGTTGATGCGGAGTTTGGATCCGGGGATCAGGCGGCAGGCGAGAATGTCGGCACGCAGCCGTTCGTAGACGTCCTGTGTCATGCTGCGGGATCGAATTGCGGCGGTGGGAGCCATTCAGAACCTCTGTGATCGAGTTACACGGAAGCCGATGACAGCCGCAAGTAGATTTCCAAGCCATAAAGTATATTTTCGTCTTGCCTAGCCGAACTCATCGATTGCATGGTGGCTCCAGTCCGTCGGGGGAAAACGCGTGCGGTTTGCGACGATCGAGACGCCCTTCGGCACCGGCGTAGCAGTGGCGATCCAGGATGGCAGCATCCGGTGTAGCTCCGGAGAACCGTCGGACGCGCCGAGCGACTTGCTGACCTTGCTGCGCAACGGGCCGGAAGCGCTCGTGGAAGCAGGCAGTATCCTGGCGCGCGCGCCGGAACTCGACCCGGCTACGATCACCTATCTCCCGGTCCTGCCGGTGCCGGGGAAAATCATCTGCGCTGGCTTAAACTATGCGGACCATTCCGCCGAAAGCGGATTCAAGCAGCCAGACTACCCGGCACTGTTTCCCCGCTTCGCCTCCTCGCTAGTCGGGCACAACGCGCCGATTATCCGGCCGCTGGCGTCCGACACGCTGGACTATGAGGGCGAGGTCGCGGCGATAATTGGCCGCGGGGGGCGGCACATCCCGGTTGGCTCCGCTCTGGGCCACATCGCTGGCTACACCCTATTCAATGATGCGTCAGTGCGGGAGTTCCAGTTCAAGGGTGGCTCGCAATGGACGATGGGCAAGAATTTTGACGGCACAGGCGCGTTCGGCCCCTGGTTCGTGACCGCTGATGAGCTGCCGCGTGGGCTGCGCGGCCTGCGTCTACAGACGCGCCTGAATGGGCAGACCGTGCAATCGGCCTCAACCGACGACCTCGTGTTCGACATTGCGACCCTGGTAAGCCTGATCAGCCAAGGTATTACCCTGGCGCCAGGCGACGTGATCGTCAGTGGTACACCTTCCGGTGTCGGCCATGCCCGGACGCCGAGACTATACATGCACGCGGGGGACGTTTGCGAGGTCGAACTCGAGGGTCTCGGCGTGCTCGTCAACCCAATCGCCGACGAAGTACTCGACTAACGCTGCACGCCTGGGCTCAAGGGAGGATACAAAATGCTGAAGACCGCGCAATCATGCGCCTTGCTCCTGCTGTGCTTGCTCGCCCCACTGGTGGCCAGGGCGCAGGCGCTGCACCGGCTCGAGGTCGACGTCTTCAACTCGGGGACGGTTTGGCCAATATGGGTTGCACAGGACAAGGGCTTCTTCGCCGCCAACGGCCTCGATGTTCATCTGATCCCGACCCCCGGCTCGCTCGCCCAGATGGAGGGCCTGATCGACGGCAAGTTCGACATCGCCATGACGGCGATCGATAACCTCATCGCCTACATGGAAGGTGAGGGCGAGGCCAAGACTGAAGCCACGCCCAACATCGTCGCAGTGATGGGAAGCGATAACGGCTTCCTGTCCCTGCTCACCGCACCGGGCTTCAAGACATTCGCCGCCTTGCGGGGTGCCACACTGTCGGTCGATGCCTTCACGACCGGGTATGCCTTTGTCCTGGAGGAGATGCTGAAAGTCCGCGGCCTGACGAGCGGCGACTACACGCTGGTCAAGGCGGGCGGGTTCCAGCAGCGCTTCGATGGTGTCATTGCCGGGTCTCAGGCGGGCACCCTGTCCGTCCCGCCCTTCACCTTCCTGGCAGCGGCGAAGGGGTTCAACGATCTCGGCACCGCCATCTCCGTCCTGGGCCACTATCAGGGCGTCGTCGCTGCCGTTCGCAGGGACTGGGCACCAGGACACCAAAACGACTTGGTCGGCTACATCCGCGCCTATATCGCCGCGGTCACGTGGCTCTACGACCCGGCGAACAAGGCGGAGGCGCTGGACATCTTCGAGAAGCATCTGCCCGGTACGACGGCGGAGATTGCGACGAAATCCTACGACGTGTTTCTGGATCCACAGATAGGCTTCGACCGCAACGCTGCCATCGACGTGGCAGGCGTGAAAACCGTCATTGGCATCCGCGAAGAGTACGCCGTGCCGCACAAGGCGTTGGCCGACCCTTCGCGGTATTGCGATCTCAGCTACTACGACGCAGCCACGAAGCACTGAACCGGTCGCCAGGGAGTCCATCAATGACCCAGATCCAGACGATGGCGCAGCGCCCCCGCCGACCCGGGGAACTCGGCATCCACTCCGTCGACCACTTCAACTTCGTCGTGCCCAGTCTCAAGGTGGCGCAGAAGTTCTACACCGATTTCGGCCTGGAACTCCGAGAAGAGGGCAACGGTCTCGGGCTTTACACGGCTGGCCATGACCATCGCTGGGGCAGGATCAGCGAAGGACCCGGGAAGAAACTGACCTACGTCTCGGTCGGGGCATACCCAGAGGACCTGGACGGACTGACGGCCCGGCTGAAGCAGAACGGCGTGGTGCAGCTCGACCCGCCCAATGGCTTCGACTCGAACGGTGTCTGGTTCCGGGACCCGGATGGCACGCTGATCGAGATGCGCGTAGCTGAGAAATCGTCGCCCGACGAAAAGGCTGTCCAGAGCAATCCGTCCTCGCCGCCCGGCGTGCAAGGCTCGCACGCGCGTTCGAAGGCGCCGTTGGTGCGTCCCGCGCCGCCTGGCCCACATCCTGCTGTTCAGCAGCGACGTCAGCCGCTCCATCCAGTTCTACCACCGGGTGCTCGGCCTGCGGCTGTCCGACCGCTCCGGGGACGGCGTGGCGTTCATGCACGGCATTCATGGCAGCGACCACCACATGATCGCGCTAGCGAAGTCGAACGGGCCGGGCCTGCACCACTTGAGCTGGGACGTCGGTTCGATCCACGAAGTCGGGCTCGGCGCGATGCAGATGGCCGACAGTGGCTTTACCGCAGGATGGGGCATGGGGCGGCACGTGCTTGGATCCAACTACTTCCACTATGTCCGCGATCCTTGGGGCAGCTACAGCGAGTATTCGTCCGACATCGACTACATCCCCGTCGACGTGGACTGGAAAGCCGGTGACCACCCTGGTGACGACGCATTCTACGTCTGGGGACCGGTGCCACCGGCCGATTTCGTCACGAACTACGAGCTCGGCTGCTAGAAGATGCCTGCCGTGCCCGACACCTGGCGGGACGAGCTTGCAATCCGCTGGCTGATTGAGAAATGGGTCGTCTGGCGGGATGGGGCACACTGGGACCGGTTTGAAACGGTGTGGCATCCGGACGCTCGGATGATTGCGACGTGGTTCGACGGTCCCGCAACCGAGTTCATCGCGCGCAGCCGTGCCGGGTGGTTGGCCGGAGTGAATGTCAACCATTTCCTCGGCGCGACCGTGGTGGACATCGTTGACACTCGGGCATTGGCAGAAACGAAGATGACAATCAGCCAACGCCTGATGGTGCATGACCAACTAGCCGACGTGGTGTGTTCCGGCCGTTTCTACGACTTCTTGGAAGCGCGCCAGGGTGTATGGCTGTTCACTCAGCGCCAGGGCATCTACGAGACGGACCGTATCATCCCCGTAAAACCGGGTCCTCCGATCCCGCTCGATGCAGGCCGGTTGGCGCGGTTTCCAGAGGGCTACCGCCACCTCGGCTATGTGCAGGAGCTCGCGGGCATGCAGGTCAACACCGGCCTTCCCGGGCGGACCGGCCCCGCGTTGGAAGCTCTCTACGAACGAGGCCGGGCTTGGCTCACCGCCGAGGCAGACAAGTAGACGCGCGACGGAGGCGTTTGAAACCGGCGGCTGCGCGAACAGGGGGGAAGCAATGGAAACGGGCCGGACACGGGCACAGAATCTAGGCTTGGCATCTTTGGGCGCCGTGCTCGAGTACTTCGACTTTCAGGTCTATGTCTTTGTCGCCGCCGCGATCAGCGTGGCTTTCTTTCCTGCTGGCGCCTCGATATGGCTGAAGCAGCTCCAGGTATTTGGGATCTACGCCATCGGCTACCTGGTGCGCCCGATTGCCGGTATCGTCATTGCGCACTACGCTGACAGGATCGGCCGCAAGAAGCTGTTCGTGCTGACCGTGCTGTTGATGTCGGTGCCGACTTTCCTGATGGGTCTGCTGCCGACCTACGCGTTGATCGGCTGGCTGGCGCCTGCGATTCTCCTTCTATTGCGAATTCTGCAGGGCTGCGCGGTCGGCGGTGAGCTTCCGGGCGCGTCGGTGTTCATCAGCGAACATGCACCTAGCCAGCGGCTGGGTCTATCGAGCGGCACGTTCCAAGGTGTGGTGAATTGCGGATTGCTCCTGGGTGCGGCAGCCGCGGCCCTGGCCAGCCTCGTCGCAAGCCTGGACCCCGCGCTCGCATCACTGTCCTGGCGAATGCCGTTCGTACTCGGCGGTCTGTTCGGCCTGATGGCAGCGTACCTACGACGCCATCTAGCGGAGAGTCCGATGTTCGAGAGCATCAAGCAGGAGCGTGGGCTTTCGAGGCAGACACCGATCATCGTCGTGCTGCAGCACTATCGCCTTCAATGCGCACTAGCCTTGGCGCTGGTCTTTGTGTTCTCGACGACGAGCGGCGTGTATTTTCAATACCTGCCGACCTTCCTGGTCACACAGCTGCATTTCGCCCCGCGTATCGTGTTCACCTCCAACATCGTCGGCGTGATCGCCTTCGTGCTGGGAATGCCGCTGTGGGGGATGGTGCGGGATCGCTGGGGTTGGTCAAGGACAATCGCAATGAGCGCAGTGTTGAATGCGGCAATCTGCGTGTGGTTTTTCCATTTTGTCCCGACCCTGGGCCCGTCAAACGCCAGGCTGGTCTATGCCTTCGCCGCCGTGGGTCTCGGCGCAGGCTGCGTGCATGCCATGGTGCCGGGTCTGATCTCCTCGCTGTTCCCAACGGCCATCCGGCAGAGCGGCTTCGCCCTGCCCTACAGTATCGGCACGGCCGTGTTCACCGGACTGACGCCGCTGTTCCTGGCGTGGCTGGTGCGCGACTACGGGCTGGCTGCGCCGATGTTCCAATACCTCGCGGCTTGCGCGGTTGCGCTAGTGATCGCGTATGCGATCACGGCTGTACCGCACTTTCTGGGACTGGCAGAGCCTGGCGTCATTGCCGCCGAAACCCTGGGCGAAAGCATCTGACGGAACGCAGGCAAACGTGGCGCGCAAGCTGCCGCTCCTGGAATTGTCATGGCGGCCAGACCGAACCGGTGATGCGGGCGGGCGACCTCGGCTCCGATGCCCGGCAAACGTGCCATGAATCGATGGACAGCATTTTCGCGTCATCCGCAGCTCCAGGACACGGCAGAGCACCCCTGCAGGACATGGACGGGAAGTGGCTTCTCCCTCCGCGCCGGAAATAGCTCGAGGCTTGCCGGTCCGCTTAGCGTTCGGCACTGGCCCGAAGCCTGAAACGGCGGGTCAGACAGGTGGACGATGGCAAAGAAGCCGGATGTTTCCCGTCCGGCGTCTTTCTCAACCAGCCTCTACGGGCACGTCGACCGGCTTGGCAGGCATGGTCGAGCGACGCTTTACGGGCGGCGCTTTGCTCGCAGAAAGATCCGTCGGGGATTTTGGGCCCGGCTTGGACGAGACCGGCTTTTCCGCGACTGGCTTCCTCGCTCTAGCTTTTGCGGCAGCAGCCTTCTCCTTCATCGCGACAGCTTTGACCTTCTCATGCTCTGTCTTGATCTGGTCGCGGATCATGGCTAATGCCGCCTTGGTGACGGCGGGCCGCGTCGCTTCGGGAATCGACTTCAGTGCCGTGAAAAAGGCTTGGCGTACTGGTTTGGCTCCCCTTGGCGAGCGCGCCGTTGTAGTGTCTTTCTTGGCCAATTGAAGAGACTCCTGTCCGGTCACAACGACCGTGATGGTGTCGTGTCGACACAACTTCTATTTGGACCGTAGCTGTCAGATCGAACGGCGCCCTTTGGCCGGGCGCGGCAGTCCGGGCGGGAAGATGGTCTTCACTGAGACGCAGCCACCCGGTAAGCTGTCCTTGATGCAGACGTACGTTCCGTGACCGCCCTTGTCCGTAATGATTTCGTGATAGGCGCAGTAGCCGTAACTGCGGGCTGCCAGAAGCGCTTGCAGCGCGTAGTTCGTCCCAATCCCTAGCGCTGCCGTGAGCGGAATGCAGAGCACAGCGCCATAGACTGCGGCTTGCCAGGCAATTCGTTCGGGTACTTCGCCAGGAGGCCATGAGACACCAGCGTAAGCGGCACCAATTAGATTCGAATGCGCCCTTGGCCGCACGCGCAACGGCCTTGACGGCTGCTGACCTCCCCGTTCACGCTGGACGAAAATGGGCAGTGCGACCCTGGCTGTTTGGTATTTGGGCGGCTTCACGCTGCTGTTCGTGGGTGCATTCATGCAGGTAGGACCGTTTGCCTGGGCCGCGGCGTGGCAAGTTCGGCATTGGGGGGACCGGATGCAACACCTTGCAGCGCGCGCACTCGCATGAGAACGAGGGCTTGGGTGGCCGTGGTAGGCCGCTCAGGATGGGCAGTGCTGCGTCGTCTTCTGGCACTCGGGCCAGCACCGCCGCGACCTCCCACCTTGCGGATGGATGAGGACGAAGTGCGGGAACTCGCCACCGCTGCGTTCCTTGCTGCCGGTGTCGGACGCCACGGGTCGCAACCTTACGGCACGATCGTCTCGCTGCCGCTTCGCGGTGATACCCCTCCCGTTTGGATGGTCAACACCGCAACTATCGGCAGTGGCTGGCGGGTAAGCGTGGACGATGCCACGGGAGAGGTTGGGCCGGTGAAGCGGTGGGGGCTCAGGTAGGGCACGGTAGCTCAAACCAGGACCATCAAATCGTAAGCAGACGTGGCCGAACCCGCTTCGGGTCGGCCCCCATTTCGCATCGATGAGAAACAGGCTCGGAGACAATCTGCGGAGCCGCCTGTACTCACCTTTCGGACGCCCTCGTCAATGAGTTCTGGAAAGGACGTCCTAACCAGGATTTCGCACGGGCACGAATGACGCCTCGATGGCACTGAGCGTAGCTACGAGGCGATCCAGCCGAGCCCGGTCCAGCGGCGTGTCCGGCCTGTCGGGTGGTGGGGCGGCATACTCCATTACTGTGGCGCCAAGGCTTCGGTTCTCGATCACCAGCGTGCACGCATAGGGTCCGTTCACGTTCAGGCCGTTCCCGGAAGCGTTCACGGCGAGCTGGTGCCAGCAACCGACCGCGAAGCGCTGTCCGCCGCTGGTCCCGGTCAGCGATTGTTCCACCGCGGCCTGCTCCAAAGGCGGGCCGCTCGGCGGACGCTGGTCCGCCCCGATCCGCGCCTCGAACCGTACGTGAGCGAAGCGGTCCTGCTCGAACACCATCTCCACATCCAGACGCTGATCATACTCGGTCGATGGCGTGGCGAGGCGTCCCGTGCGCTCATTCAGGTAGAAGCTGCATCCGGCATAGGTGTTGGCAGGGCTCGGGTCGATGCACGACACGTCCCGGCTGTCCGGCACCTGGAGTGTCGGCCCGCCCGCCGTCGGAAGGGCGCGTATAGCAACCTTCGTCTCGCGCCATTGAGCAAGCGGCTTGGCATATTCAGGCCCTGGGTCGTCGCCGCAACTGGCTGGCAGCAGCGCGGTGCAGGCGAACAGCAGGCATCGCTAACTCATGGCGCCGCACCGTCCTGTTCAGCCGGGCGTGTGGCCTCGATTGCCGCGGCGATCCTGCTTGCATAATCTTCGAGGCTCATGCCTCGGGGCCGCGGACCGCGGATGGAGAGCTGCGCGCGGCGGCGGGACACTTGGACGTTGGCGCGGCTGTGGTCACGGACCGGCAACATCGCTTCGGGTCTGAAGAAGAAGTCGGTGCAGACGATAGGATTGTCGGACACCCTGGCATGGTCGATCGCCGACCAAGGCACCAGCGGGTCGGCGAGACCCGGGCAACGGAACCCGGCGGGAGTGATGACCAGGAACGGCGTGCGGCGGCGCAGGAAGCGGGGTAGAAATTGCAGCACCAGTCCGCCGCCGACCACCAGGAATGTCACCACCAGCAGCCAGGCTGCCCAGTAGTAGATTGCGTTGACCAGCAGCACTGGCAGCATGACTGCGCCAGCCAGGAAGAATGCGCCGCCCAACGAAGCCTGCTTAGCCGAGGCGCGGACGTCGTCCAGAACGGCGCATTCCTCACTCATTGGACGGGCTCGTGGAGGGCGGCACGATGTCGGCAGTTTCGTCCGTTGCCAGAAGCGCGTGCAACTCCCTTTCCGAGAGGATCATGCTGTAGCCAGGTTCGGCCTCCCCGACCAACGCGGCCCGGGCGCAGGCGGCCGTCCAGTAACGGTTTATGAGTTGGACGAACGCGTCTGGGGATAGGCCGCGCGGGCGCACGCCGAGCATCGTGACGACGCGACGACGCGCGCTCACCAGCACGCCCCAGCCGGACACGCGCCTCGGCAGCTTCGTTGTGTCCTTCAGGCGAATGAACACGTGGGTGGAGCGTTGCCGGGTCATGCTCACCCGCTCCACCCCGATCCAAGGCACCATCCGGTCCAATCCGCGGCAGGCGAAGCCGTCGGGATGTAGCGTGATCAGCGGCGCATTGCGCCCCCGCCACACCATCAAGCCACGCAGGATAGCGGCTGCGCCGACCGTGGCCAAACCGGCTACGACGAGCCACATGGTGGGAATCTGCGACGGGTCGTTGATCGTGGCAAACGTCACCGAGTAGGCGAGCAGAAGCCCAGCCGCGAGGAACACCGCCGCCACGATGCCCCAGACCGCCGCCGGTCTGCGCCAGTCGCCGAGGATCTCGACAACGGTCTCGGTCGGCTGTTCGGCAGCTTCGCGTAGCTGCGCGACGCGTTTCGCGTGGCTGGACGCGGCCAGTCCGGCTGCGTCGGCGCTGACCGCCGCACAGAGGCTGGCCCAGTCATCGAACAGGCCCCGTGCGAACTCGCTCGCATCGGACCGCACGGGCCGGGATGCCGCCGCCAGCAACGGCGCCGTCATGACAAGCCCGAGCGCGCCCAAGCGTTGGCTGGTTGGGGGATGGCTATCGGTGGGATGCGGTTGACGATCCTCCAGAGCGGCGGCGGCATTGCCCAGGCCCGCCGCCTCGGCGTGGGCGACGATGGCGGCAACCAGGTCGGGGGAGGCAGTCGCGGGCTTGCGCCAGGTTTCGTCGAGCACGTGGCCGATCACAGGTTGCAGCAAGGCGGTGCGGACCAGGGCGCGTGCCGCCATCTCCGCCCCACTGTGCTGAGCGCCAGCCCGGTCGGCCTCGATTTCGCGCAGGCGGCTCCAATGCTTCACCGCGCCATCGAACACCGCCATCATGTGCGTCCCGAGCGTGATGGCGGGTCCCTGGGTCCACGACGCGGTCGAAGCGCCGCGGACGGAACGCAACGCTTGCAGGTTGCGCTCGATGCCGGTGTAGATCGGCATGAACCGCACACTGTATGCGGTGTCGGTGGCGAAATGCGCCAGTTCGTGGCCGATGATGGCGGCGGTCTCGCCCGCATCCAGCATGGCGAGCATAGGCAGCGAAATATGCAGCGTGCGGCCGCTCAGCAAAGTATGGCCGGGCTCCAGCGCAACATTCGCCGAGGTCACGAAGAAGCCGTCAACCAGGCCCGCCGCCACGTGGTCCGGCACTGCCGTTCCCTGCTCGGCCGCGCGCTCTGCCAGGAATCGCCACAGCCCTGGTGCCTCGTCGGACGTGACTTCACGCCCGAGCAACGGCAGCGGTGCCGGTGTAAACGCGGCAAGCGAGCGGCGGAGCTGGCGTATGGTGAGCCAGCCAAGCCAGAGCGCCACGCCCGCCACTGCGAGGCCCGGCGTCAGGATCTGGATCTCCGTTCGCCCATCCGACGTGCCGAACAGCCATCCCAGGATCTCGAACAACACCGCCGCGCTGCAAGCCAGCGCGAGGCCGCCGACCAGGCTGCCGAGTAGGAGCGGCAACAGGGAGCGCACTCGGGAGAATGCCGCCTCAAGCGCATCGCGCGATTGCAGGCTCCGTCGCGCGGCCCAGGCGGCGGCGGTCAAGCCCGCGGATCCGGCGAGCAAACTCGTGATGCCGCCGAGCATCGTTGCAAGCGCCAGTCCAACGCGGACCCGGGCAGTCATCGCCTCCCATCGTAGAACCCCAACGCCGTCATGCATCATCTTCGCGGCGAGCTGCGCCCCGTAGGCCTGAGGGTCGCCCTGGAAATGAACGATCCGGTACGGAGTGACCGCGGCGGCCGCATCCATCTGGTTCGCTTGCGCTGCTAGTTGCGTCGCCTCCTGCGTCAGGCTGGCGAAGCTGGACCATCCGAGTTGCGACTCCCACGCCCCGAGCGCAACGAACAGGAATGGCAGGCCGAGAACGACCAGACGGCGGCGCCAGGGCAGGTCAGGCAAGCTGGTTTGCTCCGAGGGATGGGCTGCCACCTGCGTCGCACCCGCTCACCGCCGTGGTCACCGGGTCACTCCGCGGTCGCGGCAAGCGCGCGGACGGCGGCTTCGCATGCATCGGCGACCGCGATGGTGCCAGCGCGATCGGTCGCAGCGTCGTTGAACTGCAGGGCCGGACCGATGGTGAGGTGCAAGCGTCCCAGCCGTGGCAGGCGCCGGTCGGGCGGCCAGGCGGCATGGGCGCCGGAGAGGAAGCAGGGCACGACGGGGACCGGATGGCCCGCAACCAACGTGCCGATACCGGGCCGGAAGCGTGCCATCGCGCCGGTGCGGCTGCGGGTGCCTTCTGGGAACAGGATCAGCACCGCACCATCCTCCAGCAGTCGCGCGCGCCACAGGTCGATGTCGGCGTGGGTGGTGTCCTTGCGCCAGACTGGCAGGGCGTTGATGGCATAGGCGGCGAAGGCGGCGCCGGGCAGAGACGTGAAGAAGGTGTCCCCTGCGGCCAGCGCGAAGGCCCGGCGCGCCAGCCTGTGCGGCAACGCAGCCGCGAGCGTAAGCGCATCCAGATGGCTCGAGTGGTTCGCCACCAGCACGAAAGGCGGGCTGGGCAAGTGCTGATACCCCGTGACCTTCAACCGGTGCACTGCGAGCAGATAACCCCGCACCAGCGCGCGCCAGAGAAACCCGAGCAGGTGACCACCCAAGCCGGGCTCGCGGCCGGAGCTGCGCAGACGCTGCTGCAGCGTCAGACCGTGGTCGCGCGCCGGGCGAAGCTGCCAGTCGGTCATCCCGTGTAGATCCGCATGGGTTGGTCCAGCCCGACGCCGACGTAGTATTTGAGGTAGTGGAACACGGCCGGGGCCACGAGCAGAAGCGAGTTGTAGCGATCCAGTAGCCCGCCATGGCCGGGTATAGCGACTCCCATGTCCTTGATGCCGAGGTCGCGCTTGATGCTCGAGAGCATCAGGTCGCCCGCCTGCCCGCCGATGCTGATGATGGCACCCAAGCCGAGGAGCAGGACCCAGTGGTCGAGCACGGTGTCGGCGAAGATGGTGGAGGCGATCAACGCCACCAGCACCGACGTTGACACGAGCGCGCCCACCGCTCCAGACACCGTTTTGTTGGGGCTGGTCGCGGGTAGCAGCTTGCGCCCGCCGATCAGTTTGCCGAAGGTGAAGGCGAATACGTCGTTCAGCGCCACCGTGGTCAGCAACATGAGCACGATGGGCCGGTAGTTCCGGTCGTTGGCCATGTAGCCCAGATGTGCCAGACCGGCGCCGAACAGCATGAAGGCAAAAATTGCGAGCCCGGTCCGCTGCACGTAGCCCGTAGGCCGGTCCAGCGGGATGGAGACGATCGACAGCACGCCGACGGTGAGCGGGATCAGCGCCATGAACAGCCCGTACCAAGCATCTAGCGCGGCCGCATTCATCGCCAGCACGCCGAGCATGACGGTTGCGGTGATCAAGGTCTCGCGGAACAGCCCGGTCGCCCGGTCGTATTCGCGCAGGCAGAGCAGGCCTAGAACGGTGACCATGCCGATCGTCCAGACCCGTCCCAGTAGCACCGGCCCCAGCATCAGCGGCAGCAGCACCCCCCACGACCCGGTGCGCAGCCACAGCTCCCGTATCAGCGCGGGCGAGGCCCGGCGCGTGATGGCCAACGCGGTGATGATGAGGACGGCGAGCAGCAGCACTGCAGTCGCCGCAATGACGATTCCCTGCGTCGCCGGGTGAGCAAAGGCGCCCGTCACTGCCGCAGCGCCCGGGCGATGTGCGCGAGCCGCCGCGCCGCGGTGAGCAGCGCGCCCAGCGTCACGAGCCAGAGTGCAATCTGCGGCCACCCCGCGATCCACCCGGCAGGCAACACGGCGCAGACGACGGCGAGGAAGGTGACCAACGCCATGCGCTGCTGCTTGGCCATCGGGCCGGAGAAGTCGCTCGGCTGTCCCAACCCCTTGCCGATTGCCCGGATGTAGGCGGTCGCCATCGCGGCCAGGGCGGCTGCGAAACCGAGGGCAAGCTGCCCCGCCGCCCAGCCGAGCCCCACAAGCACGGCGGTATCCGACACTCGGTCCGGCACCTCGTTGAACAGCTCGCCGGTGGCGGACGCGACGCCGCGGCCGATGGCCACCATGCCGTCGAGCAAATTGGCCATAAGCCGGGCCTGCACCAGCGCGGCCCCGAGCAGCCAGAGCGGACGCGCAGCGCCCGGCACCTGTCGGGTAAGGGCGAACGCGACGCCCGCAAGACAGGCCGCGATGGCACCGGCGACAGAAATCCCGTTCGGCGACGCCCCCCGGCGAACCAGCCAGTCGGCCGCAGCCATCACCGGACGTAGACCGCGCGCCGCGATCGGTCGCCGGTCGCCAGCGATCCCATTCGCTGCCATGTTTATGGCCAATGCCTCCCCACTCGCCCTTGGCTTGCACGCTGCTCCGTCGGGGCAGAGTCGCAGCCTGCCCCGGCGCATGAGAATGCTCAACCCAGCAGGACCAAAGCAGGGCGGGCCAGGCGGCGCGGGCGGCCCGACGAATGCGCCTTCCCTTCCCCGCTCTACAACGACCGCGAGACGGTCTATCCTCTAGCAAGAACGATCCACCACGGAACCGCCATGAGCCTGAAGAGCCTGATCTCCAGCCAGTTCCTCGATGTGTTGCAGTGGACGGAGGACGGCCCCGGGGTACTCGCCTGGCGCTACCCCACCGCGGGTCACGCGATCCAAACCGGGTCGTCCTTAACGGTGCGCGAGAGCCAGGCCGCGATGTTCGTCAATGAGGGCCGAGTAGCGGACATCTTCGCCCCGGGCCGCTACACGCTGAACACGCAGACGCTGCCAGTGATGACGTCGATCGAGAACTGGGACAAAGGCTTCCAGTCGCCGTTCAAGTCCGACCTGGTGTTCTTCAGCACCCGTGACCAGACGGACCAGCGCTGGGGCACGGCGCAGCCGATCACGGTGCGCGACAAGGAGCTCGGCCCGCTGCGCATCCGCGCCAACGGGGTCTACTCGTATCGCGTCCACGACGTGGCGACATTCTACGCCCGGCTGAGCGGGACGACGCCGCGCTACACCGTGGATGATGCGGCCGGGCAACTGCGCGCCGGGATCTTGACCGCGATCGCCTCCGGGCTCGGCGCCAGCGCCATCCCGTTCCTCGACATGGCCGCCAACCAGCAGCTCCTGTCGGATCGGCTGCACGAAGCAATCGACCCGGTGTTCCTCAACTACGGCCTACAACTGACCGGCTTCTTCATTCAAAGCTTGTCCTTGCCCGACGAGGTGGCCGAGCATCTGGATCGCCGCTCCTCGATGCAGATCGTCGGCGACATGGGCCAGTACACCCGGTTCGAGGCGGCGGAGAGCTTGCGGGACGCAGCCGTCAACGGGGGCGGCGCAGCCGGTGCGGGCGCCGGGCTG
Organism: uncultured Acetobacteraceae bacterium; assembly: GCA_964247805.1. GTDB lineage: Bacteria > Pseudomonadota > Alphaproteobacteria > Acetobacterales > Acetobacteraceae > LMUY01. The sequence continues at coordinate 39,989 of CAXTWC010000014.1, forward strand.
GGCGCGGGTCTGGCGTTGGGGCAGGTGATGGGGCAGGCGCTCACACAAGCGGCGGCCCCCGCATCGGACCCGATCGCCGCCATCGAGCGGCTGGGCGAGCTGTTCAAGCGTGGTGTCCTGACGGAGGCAGAATTCGCCGCGAAGAAAGCCGAGCTGCTGCAACAGATCCGCTGAGCGTGGGAGCTGCTTCGCAGTCCACGCCGAGCGTGAACATCGCGTGCCCGTCCTGCGGGGCCGCCATTCCGTTCCGCTCGTCGTTCTCCGTCTACGCCGTCTGCTCGTACTGCGGCAGCACGGTCGTCCGCAACGACCGGGACGTTCGCGCCATCGGCAGCGTGGCCGACCTGCCGCCGGAGATGACGCCGTTGCAAGTGGGAACCGAGCTTGATTGGCAGGGCGTGCGCTACACCCTGGCTGGCCGACTCCGTGTGTCCTGGCAGGATGGCGCGTGGAACGAGTGGTTCATGGCGGCCGGGGACGCGACCGGCTGGCTGGCCGACGCGCAGGGTTTCCTGTCCGTCGCCTTCGCGCAGCCGATCGATCAGGCGCCGGACCTCGCAACCGGTGCGCTGCCCGCATTCGGCGACACCCTGACGATTGCGGGACGCCCGTTCCGGGTCACGGACGTCAAGGACGCGGTGTGCGTGGGCAGCGAGGGCGAGCTGCCGTTCCGCGCGGCCATGGGTCAACGCACGACCTATCTCGACATGGTGGACCCCACGGGCGGCTTCGCCAGCGTCGAGAGCACGGCGGACGGCGTGGAATTGTACCGCGGCGAGTACGTCGGGTTCGACGCGCTCGGCCTACGCAACCTGCGCAAGCTCGAAGGGTGGGCGCCGCCGACCAATCGCCCGGGGGCCGACGACCCGCTCGCATGACCAACCGCGACATCCCCGGCGACCCGGCGCCCAAGGAGCGGCCCGGCCGTGCCCGCACCCTGTCCTGCCCTCGATGCGGCAGCCCGGTGACCATCCGCGCGAACGGGCTCAGCATCACCGCCATCTGCGGCGCGTGCGGCGCGGCGCTGGACGTTGCTAATGACGCGGTTCGGCAGATCGCCGAGGCGCAGGCGCGCACGCGGCAGCCCCCGATTTCGATCGGGACCCGCGGCACATTGGGCGGCACGGAGTGGGAGGTGCTGGGCTATCAGCTCCGCAGCAGCGGCGCCGGGTCGTGGCAGTGGGAGGAATACCTGCTGTTCAACCCGTATCGCGGGTTCCGCTTCCTGGGCCAGGACCACGGCCACTGGACGCTCTACGGCATGCTCCGCCGCGACGTGGAGGACCCGCTGGTCGATGGCGGCGACGGCCTGCGTTACCAGACCAGCGACGCGGTGCTCGCCCGGACCGACTACGTGCTGGGCGAGTTCTACTGGCGCGTCCGCGTCGGCGACACGGTCGATGTGCGAGAGTTCGTGCATCCGCCGTTCGTGTTGTCGGAGGAGCGGGCGGACGACGAAGTCACCTGGTCGCGCGGTCGATATCTGGAACCGAGCGTCGTGCAGGCCGCGTTCAAGCTGGGCCGTATGCCGCAGCGAGTTGGCCGGACTGGGGGCCAGACCGAACCGAGGCGGCTGACGCTGTGGCCGGTCGCAGTGATCAGCCTGGTCGCCTTGGTGGTGTTGAACGAGGCGCCTTTCGGGCAGGGGCTCGATACGCTCGTGCTGCGCCAGAACTTCACGATCACAGCCTCCGACCAGGATCGCAGCCTGCCTGCCGTGCCGCTCTCCATCCCGTATGCAGGGGGCAACCTGCAGATCGAGGCGAGCACGGCGGCGGAGTTGGGGTTGCTCCAACTGAATGTCTCGTTGGCACTGCAAGCCGGGTTCAATCGGCGGGATGCGGTTTTTACCCTGGGCTCGCTGATGCAGAATGGGTCCGCGACGCAGACCGCCTTGTTCAGCTCGGTTGCGGGAGGCAGCGCCACCTTGCTGATCACCCCGCATAGCAGCGCCTTCCCGGACATCACGCAGCCGGGGAGCCCGTCGCAGACGCCGCCCGCGGAGTCACTCTCGTTTAGCCTTACTGTGCGGCGGCACGTGCACGACCCGGTCAGCTTCTTCCTGGCGGCGCTTGCCATCCTATGCTGGCCGGTTTTCTCGACCCTGCGCCGGTGGTTCCGCAGACTCGGGCACACCGCATGAGGCGCTTGGCCGCCTACACGTTGTGCTGCGCCGTCGTGCTTGGCCTGTTCACCTATGGCCACTTCTACGGTCGGTCCCTGTTCGACGACATGCCAGACAAGCCCGGGAGCGGGTCGAGCGGCGGCGGCAGCGGCGGCAGCGGGTTCTTCTACACCGGCGCTTCCGGCGGCTCTCACAAATAGGAGTCCAACATGCAAACCGACCTGATCAACTGGCACGGCATCGCCTCCGCGCTGATCTTCTCCACCATCGGGCTTGTGGTATACGCCGTCGGCTTCTTCCTGCTCGACCGGTTGACCCCGCAGGTGCACATCTGGCGCGAGATCAACCAGGAGAAGAACGTGGCGGTCGCCGTGGTGATCGGCTCCGTCGCGATCGGCATCGCCCTGATCATCGCCGCCGCAGTGCGCGGATGACAACGCGGTCGCAGCCAATGACGGTGCTGCTGTTCACATCGGTCTTCGCCATCGCGACCTGCGGGCTGGTGTACGAGCTGATCGCGGGAACGCTCGCGTCCTACCTGCTGGGGGACTCGGTGACGCAGTTTTCGACCGTGATCGGCGCCTACCTGTTCGCCATGGGCGTGGGCTCCTTCCTGTCCGGCCGCATCGAACGCGACCTGCTGGCGGTGTTCGTGCGCACGGAGATCCTGATCGGACTGGTCGGCGGCTTCTCCGCGGCCGTTCTGTTCCTGCTGTTCGGCAGCGTCGCCGCGTTCCGCATCCCGCTCTACGCCATCGTGGGCGTGGTCGGCGTGCTGGTGGGGGTGGAGGTTCCATTGCTGCTGCGCATCCTGCACGGCCAATTTGCCTTCAAGGACTTGGTCGCCCGGGTATTCTCCTTCGACTATATCGGCGCGCTGTTCGCCTCTTTGCTGTTCCCGCTGGTACTAGTGCCGCATCTCGGGCTGGTGCGGTCCTCCTTCATGTTCGGCATGATCAATGTCGGCGTTGCCCTTTGGCTGCTGTGGAGCTTCGGCGCCGACATCCGCGGTGCGGCGCTGCACCGAGCAGCCGGGTTGATCGCATTGGCGGCTTTGGCGACCGGGTTCGTGGAAGCGGACCGCATCATGCGCCAGGCGGAGGCCTGGGTGTTCCCCGACCCGGTGGTCTACGCCGAGAGCACACCCTACCAGCGCATCGTGCTCACCGCCTCCTCGCGCGACGTCAGGCTGTTCCTCAACAACAACCTGCAGTTCAGCAGCCGCGACGAATACCGCTACCATGAGGCGCTGGTGCATCCAGGGCTCACCGCCGTGGCGCATCCCGCCCGCGTGCTGATTTTCGGCGGCGGTGACGGTCTGGCGACCCGCGAGATCCTGAAGCACCCGGAGGTGGAGAGCATCACCCAGGTCGAGCTCGACCCGGCGATGGTGCGGCTGTTCTCCGGCAACGCCGCTCTGGCCCGCATGAACGACGGCGCCTTCGCCTCCCCCAAGCTGCACGTCGTGAACGCGGACGCCTTCGTCTGGCTGAAAGAGAATGCTGGGCAGGCGCAGTTCGACTACGTCGTAATAGATTTCCCGGACCCATCCAACTTCTCGGTCGGCAAACTTTACTCGCTGACCTTCTATCGCCTGCTAAGGCAGATGCTGGCGCCGGGTGCTGCAATGGTCGTGCAGAGCACGTCGCCCTACATTGCTCGCCAGGCCTATTGGTGCGTGGTGAGCACGCTCGAGGCGGCCGGACTTTCCACCGTGCCATACCACGTGTTCGTGCCATCCTTCGGCGAATGGGGATTCGTGTTGGCCGGGGTGCAACCGCTGCAATTGCGCGACGCCTACCCGCCCGGGCTGCGTTTCGCCTCCGCCGCCACGATGGCGGACATGCGCCATTTCCCGCCGGACATGAGCCGTGTGCCGACCGACATCAACCGGCTCGATAGCCAGGCGCTGGTGCGCTACTTCGATGCCGAATGGGGCGCCTACGGGATCAACGGATGACCCTGGACCGACCGTTGGGCCGACCCCTGGGCCGACGCGACGCGCTGATCGCCGCGGGGGCTGCCTGCGTCGTCATACCGGCAGGGTCCAGTGCTGCCTCCCCCATGCCGGGCCAGTTGCTAGGCGCCGACGCAGCGCTTGGTCACCGCTTGCGCAGTGGCAGCCTGCCCGAGCCGACGCAGACGGAACAGGCGGAGGTGGTGGTGATTGGCGGCGGTGTCGCAGGCCTCTCGGCGGCTTGGTGGCTGCGGCGCACCGGCGTTGAAGATGTGCGCGTCGTCGAGCTGGAGCGCGACGTGGGGGGCAACGCCGCAAGTGGCCGGAACGACGTTTCCGCCTACCCGTGGGGCGCGCATTACGTCCCGCTGCTAACGGCGGAATCGGTTCATGCGGCGGCGCTGTTCACCGATCTCGGCATCATCACCGGTCGTGATGCGGCAGGGCTGCCGATCTACGATCCATTTGCTCTCTGCGCCGACCCGCGCGAGCGGCTGTTTCGCAATGGTGCCTGGCAGGAGGACCTGCTGCCCGACGAAGGCGTCTCCGAGACCGACCGCGCGCAATACGCCGTCTTTTTCGCCGCCATGGACTCCTTCCGCGCCGCACGAGGAACGGACGGGCGCAAGGCCTTCGCGATCCCGATCGACCAGAGTTCGGCCGACGAGCAATTCCGGGCGCTCGACCGCATCAGCATGGCAGATTGGATGCAGGCGCGCGGTTGGGACAGCGCACCGCTGATGTGGTACGTCAACTACGGCTGCCGGGACGATTACGGCGCCGCCGCGACCGATGTGTCCGCGTGGGCTGGCATCCACTATCACGCATCCCGCGATGGCCGGGCCGGTGACGGCGTCAGCCCGCAGACGGTGCTCACCTGGCCGGACGGCAACGGCCATATCATCCACCGCATGAAGGCGATGCTGGGCCCGGCGCTATGCTCGGCGCTGGCCTGGCGCGTGCAGCCTACCCCCGAGGGCGTGGCCGTAGATGTGTTCGAACCCAGGCGCAATGCCGCGCGACGGATCGTGGCGCGAGCCGCCGTGCTCGCCGTTCCGCGTTTCGTGGCCAACCGGCTGCTCGGTCGCGTCCCGAACCTTGAGCAGAGCTACGCTCCCTGGATGGTCGCGAACGTCACCGTCGGTCGCATGCCAGGCGGTCGAGGCGCCCCCTTGTGTTGGGACAACGTGATCTACGGCAGCCGATCACTGGGCTACGTGGTGGCGACCCACCAATCCCTGAGGCAAGAGCAACGAGGCACGGTGCTGACCTATTACTGGCCGCTGTCCGATCAGTCGCCCGAGGACGCACGGCGCGCCGCCCTCGCCCGCACGCTGTCCGAGTGGCAAGCCATGGTCATGGAAGAATTGCTGGCAATACATCCGGAGCTGGACGGCGCGGTGGAGCGCATCGACGTTTGGCTCTGGGGCCACGGCATGATCCGCCCTACGCCGGGCGCGATTTGGGGGTCGGCGCGTGCCGCCACCTGCGTCCATGCGCCGCCGGTGTTCTTCGCCCATTCCGATATGAGCGGCATTTCCATCTTCGAGGAAGCAAACGAACGCGGCGTGCAAGCGGCCGACGCAGCAAGGGCATACCTGCAGGGCTGACCGCGTACAACAGCGCAAGCTCGTCAGGTCGTCCAGGGCTTGGTGGATTGCGGGCAGGACCGCTCCTCGGCAAGCGCCACGGTGCGCAGAAAGACCAGCAATGCCGCCTGGTCGGAGCGCGCCAGCCACCTTCCACCGAGCGTCAGGACGACCCCGAAGAGCAACATGCCCGTGATGCCAAGCGCCAGCACGCCGACATCGGTCGTGCCGTGCTGTAGCAACTCGCCGACAGCCTGAACGCCGGTTTCGAGCGCGAGTGGCCCCAGCATGAGCACCCAGAATGCCAGGAAGGCCCAAACAGCCGGGCTCATGCCGACGCTGACCTCGAAGCAGGTTCCATCTTGGCAATCCCGCATCCGGCCGACCAGGCGGGGTTGAAAGGAATTCCGATAGGCGATGCGGCGCTCCACCCGCACCCGGTCTGAACGAACCCGGCCGCGCATCTCGGACGATGGGGCAGCCAACGCGTCCGCCAATCGACGCACGCAGTCCGCCCGTGGCAGCGGCGAGAACAGGTCCAGGATCTATCTCCTGCATACTATGAAGGCTTGATCTAAACCTGACATACCAGCCACCCAAGTGATCGGAGCGGCGACCTGATGCCCTCTGCCGAGATGCAAGGTTCATCTCTCACGCACTGCAACGGTGGACGGCCCTAGGCGTGCGGCAGGTCGACGCGGAAGGCGGCTCCTCTAGTTGCGGGCAGCAGCGTCACCTGGCCACCTGCTCCTGTCACCAGAGCGCGCACGATCGGTAACCCTAGACCCGTGCCGCCCCGGTCGCGGGCCGTGGTGAAGAACGGCTCAAAGACGTCCGCACGGTACGAGTCGGGGATCCCCGGTCCGTCATCCGCGACGGTGATCTGCACCCACGGTGGCGCGCTCCGTATCGCGATGTCCACCGCTGCACCCGGCGCATGGGTTTTTGCATTGTCCAGCAAGCTGGTCAGCACCGCATCCAACGCGTCGGGCGCGATCGCCACCCGGCCATCGCCGTCGCACGCCACGACCAAGCCGCCTGCCCTGAACCGATCGGCCACTTGGAGGATGGTCGGGGCGACCGCGATGCCGAGCCTGTCCTGCGGCATGGCCCCGGCAACATCGGCGCGCGCCAGTTCCACTAGGCGCCGCACCAAGTGGTCCAGCCGGTCGGCTCCTTCGCCAACGAGCCGCAGCAAGCGGGCGCGTTCGGCAGGAGCCAGGGTGTCGGCGTGATCCTCGAGCAGCTCTCCAGCACCGCGGATGGCCGCCAGCGGCGTCTTGAACTCGTGCGACACGCCCGCAGCGAGCCCGGCCACCGTGCCCGCCCGCCTTGCCAGGGTGTCCGCCATCCGAGTGAGCGCGGTGGACAGGGCAGCGATCTCCCGTGTGCCGGGCCGGGCCAAAGGCGCCATGCTGCCACCTGCCGCGACGATACCGGCTTGGGCGACCACCTGCCCCAGCGGCCTGGTAACCAGGCGGGAGATCGCCGCCGCCAGCCCAAGGCCACCCGCCAGCAGCAGTGCCAGCAGAGCCGCGAGCGCCTCACGCTTGCCCCAGAGCGCGCTGCCCAGCGTGTTGGGCGTGCGCGACAGCACGACGGCACCTAACACGCCGCCAGACTCATTGGTGACCGGCAAGGCCACGAACACGCGAAGCCTGGCCACCCGGCTGATACCACCGGGCACGATGCGCGCCGGTTCTCGCCGGTGCATGCCGGTTGCCACGGGCGCGCCAGCCAGGACGGCAGCGACTTCCGGCCAAGCCGCCAGACTACGGCCACCGTCGCTGCCCGTGCTGGCAACGATCACGCCGTTGCGGTCGGTGATCCGCAGGCTGGATAGGGTCACGCCCTGGGCGTCATGCAGCACGGGCGCGATCGCTGTCCCGGCTGCCTGCACGGCCGGGTCAGGCGGGCTGCCTGGGGCGTCGTCGGGCTGGGGTGGGAGCACGGGGTCGCTGGCCAGATCCAGTCCCGGGCGGCGCGCAAGGTGCAGCGCGGCTTCGGTCGGTTGCGCCGGGCCATCCAAAGATTGCGGGACGGTTGCCGGGCGCAACCGCTCCCGCATGTCCCCAGCCAACACGGCGGCCTGCGCGACCAGCTCCGACTCGGTTTGCCTGACCAGGGCGCTCTCATACAGGCGCAAGGCCCATAGACCCCCGACGGGCAGGGCCAACACCGCCAAATTGCTGAGCAGCAGCACCGTCCGCAGCCGGGGCGGCCGCTTGCGGTCAAGGCGCCCCCAACTCATTCACATGGCCCTAAACGGTAGCCGAAACCGGGCAGCGTCTCGATTGGTGCGGCGCCCAGGGCGGCGAACTTGGCGCGCACGCCTCGCACGTGGCTGTCCACGGTCCGATCGCTCACCACCCGGTCGGTGGCATAGGCGCGGTCCATCAGTTCGTCGCGGGAGAACACCCGGCCGGGGCGAGCCAGCAACGCGCGTACCAACCCCAATTCGGTAGCCGTCAAGGCAACTTCCGTCCCGTTCCAGGTGACACGGAGCGTGTCCTCATCCAACGCCAGCCTGCCCCGTCGGCGGATGGGCGTGGCGGGCGCTGCCGGTGCACCGACCCGGCGCAGCACGGCGCGGACACGCGCGACCAGTTCGCGCGGACTGAACGGCTTGGCGATATAGTCGTCGCCGCCGACCTCCAGCCCCACGATACGGTCAACCTCCTCGTCACGGGACGACAGGAACAGGATCGGCACCACGCTGGTGCGGCGCAAGGCCCGGCAAACGTCGATGCCGTCCAGCCCGGGCATGGTCACATCCAGCACCAACAAATCGGCCCCGCTGGAGGCAAAGTGGTCCAGCGCCGCTTGGCCATCGACGGCTTCCGCGGTGGCGAACCCGGCCCGGTCCAGGGCGAAGCGCACCACTTCGCGGATGGCCGGGTCATCGTCGACTATCAAGATTCGGGGCGTGGTCATGAGACGTATTTGCACGCGATCTGCACAGGAACGCCACGGGATCCGCACGGCCGCCGCATACCGCCTGCATCCTGGAGGCCCATCGAGTGGTCTCCACGACAGGATCTCCGCCCATGAGCGACACTCAAGCTGCCCCGGCCCGCTACGACTGGCTTGCCTCACCGATAGCGAAGCTGGGCCTCATCCTGCTCCTGACTCTGCTGCTGCAGATCCCATTGCTGGCCGTGTCCAGCTTGATCGGCGAGCGGCAGGACCGGCAGGACCAGGTCACCGCCAGTATCGGCCGAAGCTGGGGTCCGCCCCAGACCATCACGGCACCCACCCTTGCTGTCCCATATACCTGGACCGAGCCAGCCACCAATCTGGCGCCAGCGCAACGCCGCCGGGGTTGGGTCCAAGTGCCACCACACGATGTCACGCTCAAGGTGCAACTTTTGCCAGAAACGCGCCGCCGCGGCCTGTTCCGGGCTACGGTGTATACTGGCACGGTGCAGGTCGAGGGCACGCTGGTCATACCGCCTGTCGAGTTGAAGGACATGCCCGGTGCTGAGTTGCTGTGGAGCGAGGCTGTGATTGCCGTGGGCGCCAGCGACCTGCGCGGACAGCCGCCTGGCGGCACGATGAGCGTGAGCGGACGTGCGCTGCCGCTCTCCGTCAGCAGCAGCGGTGAGGTGTGCGGCGCCACGGCCATGGTATCTGCTGGGTTGGCCGGACCGCCATCGCCCGGCACGGCGATCTCATTCGCCACCAAGCTGTCGCTGCGCGGCACGCAATCCTTCGCGGTCGCACCCTGGAGCAACCGCACCGACCTCACCGTTGAGGCGCCGTGGCAGACGCCCAGTTTCGGTGGCGCCGCCCTTCCACTGTCCTATGGGATCGAGGCCGCGGGCTTCCACGCCGACTGGCAAATCGAGGGCGACGCCATGGCAAGCAACTGGCGCACCGGCCCCGCCCCGTTGCCGACCTGCTCGGTGGCCGGAAGCGGCGCTGACGTCAGTGTGGACTTGCTGGAAGCGGTACCGACCTACCTGATGGTCACCCGGGCGGCCAAATACGGCACGCTGTTCCTGGTACTATGCTTCCTGACCTATTTTCTGATCGAGCAAGGGGCAGCCTTGCGCATCCATCTGGCGCAGTACGGTCTGCTCGGGCTTTCGGTGGCCTTGTTCCCGCTCCTGCTCCTCGCTGTGGCGGAGCCTCTGGGCTTCACCGTCGGCTATGGGGCCAGTACGGCGGCGGTCATGGCGCAGGCTTCGCTCTATACCTTGTCCGTGACCGGCCGCACTCGCCCGGCGCTGCTGTTCGCCGGGGTTTTGGGGACGTTGTTCGCGGTGCTGTTCGTGATCCTGCAGCTGGAGACCTACGCCCTGCTCACCGGCACGGTAGTACTGTTCCTGGTGCTGTCCGTGATCATGGCGACGACCCGCCGCCTGGATTGGAGCGGCCCGACCACGCGGCGTGCTTGATTTCAACGCAGAGGCGGCCAGCGTGTCCCCTGGGTTCTCGCCAGTCATGCGGGCCGTCTCCTGTGGTAGAACTCGGGAAGGAGGCGAACTCACATGACCAGCGGTGTCGGCGTGGATGCGAACCGCAAGGCGAAGATGACGCGCGCCTTATCCTTTCCCGTGAGCTCATCCGCCACGCTCCTGAAGCGCGCAGCAGCATATCTCGCCGCAGCCCTGGTGATGGTCCAGCCCGGGGTGCTGGCGCAAGCCCAGCCGACAACCAGCAGCACGAATGAGGACGCGCACCCGGTCTGGCCCACTGATGCTTGCAGCTATTGGGAAAACCAGGGTGTGCTGCTGTTCTTTCAACCGGGCAGCGCCGTTCCGCTGCGTCAGGACCGCGCCAATGTTCTGCTGGACCATATCGCCGCCGGTTGGCGGGAGGACCGCGGTTTCGTGCTGATCGAGGGCCATTCCAGCACGCTGGAGTCGCCATCGCAGACAGCGATGGTTGACCGCCGCCGGGCCGAGGCCGTGCGTGACGGCTTGGTCGCCCGAGGCATCCCCGCGAGGCTGATCTGGGTCAAACCCATTGGTGCCGCCATGCCGCTCGTGCCCGGCGCAACGGCGGAGGGAGACGACCGGCAGAACCGGCGTGCGGTGGTGTTCAATACGCGCCGCGGCGAGGCCTGCCAGGCGCACAGGCGCTATCTGCGCCTGGCCTGGTTCGGCACCCACTGCATGCCGGTTCCTCCATCTGCCTCCGACGTTGCCGCTGCCAGTTGCGCCCGTGCGCTGGACGAGGCGGAGCAAGGTGATTGACCTGGCGTCTCCTGACTGCTGCGCTGGCGCTAGCCTGCATCGCCGCCGCCCCGGCCAACCGGGTCGCCGGTCCGATTGCCGCCGCGGTGGCTGCGGGGGCTCAGACGATCAGCACGGTCGCCGAGGGCGCTCCTGGCGGAACACTGACCTGGGCGAGCTGGGCGGAGCAGGTACCACCAATCGGGGTGGCGCAGAGATGGACGACCCATTTGGTTCTGCTGCGCCAGACGGGCGTCAGGGTTCGGCCGGTGTGGCATTCCCGGCGCCCTGACGGTTACGAGCCGGTGCTGCGGGTCTTGCCCTGGGTGATGCATAGCCACCCTGTGTTGCTGCTGCAGTTCCAGTACGGCGCGGCCTTTATGCGTATGGAGTTGTATGCCGTGCAGCCGGACGGCCTTCCGGCCATGCGGGGCAGCGTGGAGGGTTCGTGGATCGACCTCTCCCATAATGGTCCGGATTTGATCCTGATGGCGCACTCGTCGTCCGATCTACAGGATCCACCACGGTGCTACGGATGGGAAGGCGCGGCCGCCAAGCTGTCGGCGCACCCGTGCTGAGGCCGTCGGTCACGGCGTTCCTGGCCGTTACGTCGCTCCTTCCTGTGCCGTTCGCGGTGATATGAGGCTCGAGACAGCATGTTTGACTCGTCCTCTCCTGGCGTCGTGATTGCTGACGAGCGTTCCGGCGTCCGCCTGAGCCGCTTAGGCGAAGCCAACGAGCTTGGCACCCCGACTCTGATCGAAGTGCGCGCCGGACCATTCGTCGGGGAGATCCGGGATGACACGGTTTGCAATTACGCTGCGTTCCTAGAGCAGCTTGTATTACTGTATGATCGTCTCGTCGGGACGGCGTCATTGGGCAGTTACGAGGGTTTCAGCCTATCTCTGGTCGGAGGCGGCGGTGGCGGGATCGAAGTTTCTGCCGTGGTAATCGGAGAGCATGTCCCGTCGATCCGGCTGGCGTTCGAGTTCTCGCTGGATCAGAGTTACCTGCCTCCGATCATCCGCGGTATTCGCCGCGAGTTCCCTGCTCCAAACCGTTTACGCGACACGTGAACTCGGCGGCAAGGTATGCCGCGCCCTGCATCGCGTGGACTCGCGCACGGGACAGGACCGCTATCAGCCCGGTGAGACTGGGCGGAGCACATACAGCAGGCTCGATCCCGAGTCGGGCTGGCCCCGCGTTCCCAGGACACGCCGAGGACGAGGGTGTCGGACCCGCTCTGCCATCGCTCGAAGCCACCATAAAAAGTTCGGTTCCCGTCTCAGTGGTTCCCTGGATCACCGGGTAGCACGACTGCAATGCCTGGTCCGGCTCTGCGCGACCATTTCGCCCTGACCAGGGTCGCATCGAATGTGGGCCACGTCATTGGTCCGGCGTTCGGCGCACTGCTGGTCCAGCACTCGCTGGGGCTGGTGTTTGCCGGATCCGCCGTGGAGCTGCTGGCCGGTGCAGCCGCCGTGGCACTCTTCCTGCCTGAAACCCGGCCTTCCAGCCTCACGGCCGGTGATGACGATGCGGACGAGATCACGGCCATCTTCACCGTGTTCCGCGACCGGCGTCTTGCCACTCTGCTGGTGCCGATCGCCCTGACCGGCATCGTGGCAAGCTGGATGGAAACGGTTCTGCCGCTCTTCGCTACGGATGGCGGCGTCCTGACCGCGGCCAGTGTTGGCCTCCTGTTTACCTACGCCGCCCTCTTGGGCGTGGTCTTTCAGCTGCCGTTGACACGGGCCTCGGCCCACATCCCTTCGGACCGGCTTATCTTGGCAAGCGGCGCGGCCTTGGCGGTGGCTTTCGGCAGCCTGCTTGTCTCCTCGCAGCTTCCCTTGCTGGTCCTTGCCGTGAGCCTTCTGACGCTGTCCCAGATGCTCGCCGGGCCGGTGACGCAGGCCATGTCGTCCGACCTTGCCCCGGCCCACGCCCGGGCAACCTACATGGCCGCCTACAGCGCCGTGAACGACGTCAGGGATGCGGCAGGCCCGGCGATCGGGACCGGTCTCTACGCAGTGGCCGCAAGCCTGCCATGGCTCGTCGGCGTCCCCGTCACTCTGCTCACCACGCTCATTCTGGCGCGAACTGCGAGGGGTGAACGAGTGACAAAGGCATGCCCCGTTCTGAAACACGCAAACATCGTTGAGGATTGACCAATGATCATGATCGACACCCTGACCTCTGGCGTCCCGGCTCAAGCGAAACATGGCATCCTGCGCACGCGGCAGGAAACCCGCCGTCGCAAGATCTTTGTGGCCAAGGTCGAGCGCGTGACGCCCGCCATGGCCCGGATCACGTTCAACGCGCCCGACTTGGCTGACTTCTCCAGTCCAGCCCACGATGACCATGTGAAGCTGTTCTTCCCCGGTGCGACCACTGCGGGTGAACCGCTGAAGCGTGACTACACGCCACGTCGGTTCGATGCCGCCCGGCAACAGCTCGTCATCGATTTCGTATTACACGACGGCGGTCCGGCAACGAGCTGGGCAAAGAGTGCGGCCATCGGCGATGTGCTCGAGATCGGAGGACCGCGCGGCTCGACGCTCGTGCCGGATGATTTCGACTGGTACCTGTTGATTGGAGACGAGACCGCGCTGCCCGCAATCGGACGCCGGGTCGAGGAGCTCCGGCCGGGTGTGTCGGTGACGACCTTGATCGTCGTCAACGATGGTTTCGAAGTGCAGGACCTCTTAACGCAGGCCGACTTACGTGCGCTCTGGGTCGAGCGACAGACCACGGGAAAAAGCGACGCCACATCCCTGCTCAAGGTTCTGGAAGGGTTGCGCATGCCCGACGGTGAAGGGTTCGTCTGGATTGCCGCAGAGGCGGACGCAGCGAGGATTCTTCGCCGTCACATGCTCGAGGTGCGGGGCCACACGCCCGCCTGGGTCAAAGCGGCAGGCTATTGGGTCCGTGGCCGGGATGGCGCGCACGAAGGGTTTAAGGGAGAAAAGTAGCACGGCGCGGTGGCGCAACTTCGCCCGTCGGGTGGCCGGGTCGAGCCCAATGAATGGCGGAACTTAGGCGAATGTGGCGGACAGGTTCTGGGAACCAGGAGCACCCAGATTTTCGAATGAAGCACTGGCACCGACCGGCCTTCCGAACGTAAGGTGCACCTCATGCAGACCTCCTCGCCACCGGGCCTCGCTGCGGCTGCCTTTCTCCGCGCGGAGTGCGAGCGGGTTGCCAGCCTGTGCACTGCATGCGGCAAATGCGTGAGCGCCTGCCCAATGACGGATTATGCCCCTGAGCTGCAGGGAGCCGATCCGACGCAGACCGTGCGCGGCGTTCTGAATATCCTTCGTGGCGGCCCGTCGTCACCGCAAGGGTTGAGCTGGGTCACCGTCTGCTCCCGAAGTGCCCTGTGCACCGATGCCTGCGGTGAAGAGGGTATCGACCCGGCGTTCATGATGCGTCTGGCCAAGATGCGGGCTTCGGGCGCCCTGGGTGAGCCAGCCCGCATCGTGGTGAAGGAGGATGCGCAGTTCT
>CAXTWC010000015.1:0-41446 GCA_964247805.1 uncultured Acetobacteraceae bacterium
ATGGCTCCCCGAACCCGCCTGACCGTAGGTTGTTCCGCTCACGCTTCCGTATAAACTGCGCCTCGAGCGGGGGAGGCAATTATGTCGGAGTCATCGGGAGGGGCGGAAGGCGAGCGCCTGCTCTCGCTCACGACGGCCTTGGGCGCCGATACGCTCTACCCCGTCGCTTTCCGGGCCGAGGAGGCGATCAGCGAGCCGTTCAGCGTCACCGTCGAGATGGTGTCCACCGAGCCCTCCATCGATCCCGACACCGTGCTGTACAAACCCGCTTGCCTCACGGTCAGCCGCCAGCATTCCGGCGATCGTTACTTCAACGGCATCGTGGGCTCGTTCTCCGGCTCCGGCCGGCCCGTGCGCAGCAAATGGGCCTACACGATGGAGATCGTGCCGAAGCTCTGGTTCGTGTCGCAAACGGTCGACTGCCGCATCTTCCAAACCCAATCGGTGGCCGACATCCTGACCACGATCTGCGGCGAGGTGTCGCAGACGCTCAACCTCAAGATTTTCGGCACCAAGACGCCGCGCGACTACATCACGCAGTATAACGAGACCGACCTCGACTTCCTGCGCCGCCTCATGGAGGCCGAGGGCTACCACTACCATTTCGAGCACACGACCGCCGACCACACGATGGTGGTCAGCGACCAGAACACCGGCTTCCCCACAACACCGAAGCCGTCGATGTACGTGCTGCACGAGGGTGGCGGTATCGACGTGTTCACGGACTGGCAAAAGGCGCACGCCACCGCTCACGGCAAGGTCAGCCTGCTGGACTACGACCCGGCGAATCCCTCCACCAAGCCGTCTGGCCAGCAATCGACCACCCTTTCGACCGGCGGCACCGCGTCGCGCGACGTGTTCCGCTGGCCGGCCCTGCAACTCGTCGCCAGCGACGTCACCAGCCGCGCCCGCATCATGATCGAGGCGGCCGAAGCCGCGGTGGCGCTGCGCGATGCCGCCGGCGAAAACCACCTGTTTTCCGCCGGCAGCCGTTTCACCCTCGCCAAGGACCCGTTCGACGGCTCCTCGGGCGTCGACTACGTGGTCCGCCGCATCAGCCATAACGGCCGCGACGACAGTTGGGTGACGGGCGGGGCGCGCGCTTCCTACCGCAACACTCTCTCGGCCATCCCGGTGGCGACCCCGTGGCGCGATCCGATGCAGACGCCGCGCCCGGTGATGGCTGGCGTGTATGGCGCTGTCGTGTTGGGCGATTCTGGCGACGAGATCCACGCCGACAATTTGGGCCGCATCAAGGTGCAGTTGTTCTTCGACCACCGGGGCGACACCACCGCCGACAAGGCCGTCTGGGCCCGCATCGTGCAGCCCTGGGCCGGCAATACCTGGGGCTGGCAGCATTTGCCGCGGGTCGGGACAGAGGTCGCGGTCAGCTTCATGGATGGCGATCCGGACCGGCCCGTGGTCCTGGGCGGCCTGTACAACGGCGAGATGATGCCGGTGTTCGCCATACCCGGCGAGCAGACCAAGAGCGGACTGCGCACACGCTCCACCAAGTCCGGCGACACCAGCACGTTCTCGGAGCTCAGCATCGACGACACCAAGGGCTCCGAGGTGTTCTTCGTACACGCCGAGAAGGACATGACGGTGGAGGTCGAGAACGACCAGTCCATCACCGTCGACCACGACCAGACCCTGCTGGTGAAGAACGACCGCACGCATACCGTCAAACAGAAAGAGACCATCGAGGTCGACGACAGCCAGACCAACACGATCAAGAACGGCCGCACCACCACGGTGAACGCCAGCGGCGACAGCCTGACGGTCAAGTCCGGGGATCTCACGATCAATGTCAGCATGGGCTCGATCTCGATGGAGGCGATGCAGAACATCACGCTCAAGGTCGGGGAGAACACCATCACGATCAGCCAGTCGGGGATCGAGGTGAAGGGGATGATGGTCACCGTCGAGGGGCAGGTCCAGGCCGAGGTCAAGGCACCGATGACGACGGTGAACGGCGACGGCATGCTGACCCTCAAGGGTGGCATCACGATGATCAATTGAACATCATGTCCGGACGTTCCCAAACCAAACTCAACCCCGACCTCGCTGCCTTGCTATCGAAGGCCGGCCTGCCGCAACCCGCGATCAACCAGATGGCGGGCCTCGCCGACACCGAGGCGGCGCTGGGGGCGCTTGAGGCCGCCGGCATGCTGGTGGAGGCGACTCGTCTGATCGCTCATGCCCTGCCCCGGCGCGAGGCGGTGTGGTGGGCCTGCATGTGCGCGCGCCACAACACGCCCGACGCCCTCTCGCCGGACGATCTGGCGGCCATCGAGGCGGCCGAACTCTGGGTGCGCTCGCAAACCGACGAATCGCGCCGGGCTGGCTTCGATCACGCGGGCCGGGCCGGGTTCAACAGTCCTGAGGCGTGGGCTGCCGTGGGTGCATTCTGGAGCGGCGACAGCCTGGCCCCGCTTGGGCAGGCCGCCGTGGCTCCCCCCGAGCACGTGGCGGCGGCGGCAATCGCCGGGTCGGTGGCGCTGGCCTCGGTGCGGGACCGGCCGGAGCGGCGTCCCGAGCGGCTGCGACACTTCCTGGCCAGTGCGCGCGACATCGCCGCCGGCGGTCCCGGACGCTTGCCGAGGGAGGCAGCCGGCTGATGGGCCAACCCGCCGCCCGCCTCAGCGACATGCATGTCTGCCCCATGGTGACCGGGATCATCCCCCATGTCGGCGGCCCCATCGCGATCGGCGCGCCCACCGTGCTGATCGGCGGGCTGCCGGCGGCGCGGGTGGGGGACATGGCGACCTGCGTAGGCCCGCCGGACGCGATCGCCCTCGGCTCCTTCACGACGCTGATCGGCGGCATGCCGGCGGCGCGGATGGGGGATCTGACCTCGCATGGTGGCACTATCGTGCTCGGCTGCTTCACCGTCCTGATAGGCTGACCGATGCGACTGACCCTTTCCATCCTCCGTTGCCCGCCCAGCGCACCGCCCGAGACGCGGGTGTTCGAGGGCGGCCAGATCAGCATCGGCCGCGGCCCCGACAACGATTGGGTGCTGCCGGATCCGGACCGGCATCTGTCGAAGCGGCACTGCATGCTGGCCTTCCATGGCGGCGACTGGCAGCTCGCGGACACGTCGACCAACGGCACCTACCTCAACGGGGAAGGCGAACCGCTCGGCCAAGGGATGCCCCGCCGCCTGCGTGACGGCGACCGGCTGCGGTTCGGCGCGTATGAGATCGAGGCGCGGATCGGCCCCTCGGAGCCCGCCCCGCAGCCCTGGTCCGATCCGTTCGCAGACGACCCGTTCGCGCCGCCGAAGCCGCAGCCGGCGGAGCTGGGCTTGCAACAGCCGCAAGCCGCGGGGATCAGCCTGCCGGCCGATTTCGACCCGCTGGCGCCCGAGCACGACGGGGAAGACTGGTCTTTCCCCACCCAAGGCGACCACAGCCCCTCCACCAACGACGCGTTCCGTCCCGCTCCCACGGTCTCCGCCCTGCCGGACGATTGGGCGGACGACCTGTTGGGGGATGTCCCGTTGGCGCCCGCACCACAATCAGGGTCTCCGCCTGCGTCAGAATCGCACCCGGCACCTGCGCCACAATCGGAGCGGCCGTCTCCGTCACAATGGGAGTTGCCGCCTGCGTCACAATGGGAGCCGGCGCTTGCGTCGCGGCCGGAACCGCCGCCCGTGGCTTCGCTCCCCGTGCGGCCGGCCGAGGCGCCCTGGCCCGTTCCTGCCGTTGAACCATCGTCCGCACCAATACCCTCGCCTGCGGAGGAGTCACCATCGGTCACGGCTGTGCAGTTGCAATACGCCCAGGTCGCCGAAAGCCCACTCGTCGCCGCCTTCCTGCGCGGGGTGGGGCTGCCCGGGACGCCCGTGGAGGATCCGGAAACGCTGATGGTGCAAGCCGGCGAGATGCTCCGCGCCATGGTGAGCGGCCTGCGCCAGGCGCTCATCGCCCGCTCCGCCGTGAAAAGCGAGTTCCGCATCGAGCGCACCATGATCAGCGCCCGCAACAACAATCCGCTGAAATTTTCCGCCAATGACGACGACGCGCTGGACGCCCTGGTCGGCCCCCGCCGGCGCGCGAACATGCCGCCCGCCCAGGCTGTGTCCGACGCGCTGAGTGACATGCGGCTGCATGAACTCGCCACCATGGCCGCCATGCAGACTGCCGTGCGCGCCCTGGTGGCGAGCCTCGACCCGGTGCTGCTCAAGACCGAAACCCGGTCCGGCGCGCTGCCGATCCAGCGCAAGGCTCGCGCCTGGGACGCATTCGAGACGCTGCATGCCACGGTGACGCAGAATCTTGCGGATGATTTCGACAGTGTCTTCGGCAAGAGCTTTGCTCGGGCCTATGAACAGGCTCAGAGTGAACTCAGCGGCAACGAAGGCCCGTTATGAAACTACACGCCCTCCTGCTGCTGACCGCCCTGTCCGCTTGCGGTGGTCCGCCCCCGCCACCTCCGCCGGCCGTGCTGACCCTCACGCTGGTTGGCGGCAAGGACCAGAACCCGGACGCGGGCGGCCACCCTGTTTCGGTGGCGGTACATTTATATCAGCTCACCTCGCCCGCCCGCTTCGAGCGCGCCGACGTGTTCAGCCTGCTGGAAAAGGACAAGGAAACGCTGGCCGACGACCTTGCCGCCTCCGAGACCGTGCTGCTGCCCGCTGGCCAGACCATGTCCATCACCCGCCCGTTGAAGCCCGGCGTGCAGGTGCTGGGCGCCGCCGTGGCGTTCCGTGACATCGACGCTGCGACCTGGCGCGTGTCCGCCCCCACCAAGCCGAGCGGCCCCACCGTGCTCGAGCTGCGAACGGCCGGCATCAAGGCTACGCTCGAGCCACCAGCCAAAGCGGCCAAACCATGACCTGGAGCAACCGGGTCGCGTGGCAGGAAGGCATGTTCCTTCGCGCCCAGCATTTCCAGCAGCAGGACCGTAGTCTCGAGCAACTGGTCCGCGCGCGCACCGCCCACCTGCGGCCGTATGGCTGGGGCGTGTCCAGCTATGTCATCGACCGCGACCTGCTCGGGACGGGGCGGTTTGCGCTCGCATCCGCCAGTGGGTTGTTCGAGGACGGCACGCCGTTCGCCATCCCCGGCGAAACCGACCACCCGCCCCCGCTGGAAGTGCCGCCCACGGCCCGCAACGTGCTGGTGTATCTGGGCGTGCCCATCCAGCAGGCCGGCTCCGTCGAGTTCGCCCCCAGCGGCAGCCCGGACGGTCGCTACAGCCTGCGCGAGTTCGAAGCGTACGACACCCACTCTACCGCCCCGCAGCCTGCGGATCTGCTGATCGGCCGCCTGCGCCTGCGCTACCTACTGGAGACGGAGGAGCGGGCCGGCTGGCTGTGTATCGGCATCGCCCGCATCGTGGAGGTGGGCTCGGACCGCCGGGTCAGCCTCGATGACCGCTGGATCCCGCCCGCGCTGCTATGCGCCGCGACGCCCGTGCTCTCGGGGCTGGTCACCGAACTGGCCGGGATGATGAACCAGCGCGGCGAAGCGCTGGCCGCGCGGTTGACCGCACCCGGCGGGCGGGGCGTGGCCGAAGTGTCCGACTTCCTGCTGCTGCAATCGCTCAACCGCTGGCAGAAGCTGCTGAGCCACTGGGCCGATGCCGGCACCCCGCACCCCGAGACGCTGTACGCCACCCTGGTGCAGATGGCCGGCGAGTTCGCCACCTTCACCGAAGCCGCCAAGCGCCCGGCCGCCTACCCGGCGTATCGCCACGAGGACCTGCAGCGCTCCTTCGCCCCCGTGGTGGCCGATTTGCGCCGCTCGCTCTCGGCCGTGATCGAGTCCAACGCCGTGTCCATTCCTCTGGTGGAGCGGCGCTACGGCGTGCGGGTGGGTGCCATCACCGATCGTGGCGTGTTGCGCGCGTCCTCCTTCGTGCTGTCGGTGCAGGCGGACGTGCCTACGGAGCAGTTGCGCCGCCTGTTCCCGAGCCAGGTGAAGATCGGCGCCGTGGAGCAGATCCGCGAGCTGGTAAACGTGGCGCTGACCGGGATTGCGGTGCGGCCGTTGCCAGTGGCGCCGCGGCAAATCCCATTCCATGCCGGAGCTAGTTATTTCGAACTCGACAGGAACTCGCCGCACTGGCAACAAATGCAATCATCCGGCGGTTTCGCCATCCATCTCTCGGGCGAGTTCCCGAACCTATCGATGGAGCTCTGGGCAATCCGGGGCCAAGGCTAGCCGTCTAGGGGGGACATAATGGCGAACGACAATCCTTTCGCCGAGCCGGACGACAGCGATCGCACGATCATCCGGCCAGCACCCGGTGGCCGTCGTCCCGGTGCGCCTGCCGCACCGCCGGCGGCGGCCGCACCAACACCGAGCTTCCCGGCGCAATCGCCGTTTCCGCCGCCCAGTGCTGCTCCGCCGCCGAGCTTCGCGCCAGCGCCCAACTTCGCCGCCGAGCCGAGCTATTCCAACGAGCCGGTCAACCGTGCCGCCTTTGCGGTCGGCAGCTCGCCCTTGGCCATCGCCGCCGCCCCCTTGCTGCAACTGCTCGCCCGCCTCGGCAACACTGCCACCCCGCCCGATAGCGGCGACCTGCGCGAGCGCGCCGTGGCCGAGATGCGCCGCTTCGAGCAGGCGGCCCGCGACGGCGGCGTGCCGATGGAACAGCTCCGCCCGGCGCATTACGCGCTGTGCGCCAGCCTCGACGACGTGGTGCTGAATACCCCCTGGGGCAGCAACGGCGTGTGGGCGTCGCGCTCGCTGGTTTCGACCTTCCACCAGGAGGTGCGCAGCGGCGATCGCTTCTTCGACCTGCTGGGTCAGATGCGGCAGAACCCCGGCACCATGCTCCCGGTGCTGGAGCTGATGTATGTGTGCCTTTCGCTCGGCTTCATGGGCCGCCATCGCCTCTCGCAACGGGGCGTGGCCGAGATCGACCGGCTGCGCGAGGAGACCTACGCCGTCATCGCCCGCCAACGCGGCACGATGGAGCCGGGGCTGTCGCCGCGATGGGAGGGTGTGAAAGCACCGTACCGCCCGTCCCGCGCGCGCCTGCCGGTTTGGGTGGCTGCGGTTGCGGGGCTGGCGATCGTGGCCGGGCTGTTCGTCTGGTCCGCGCGCGACCTGGCCGAGGGGTCTGACGGGTTGTTCGCCCAGGCGTTGGCCATGCCGCCGGGCCACATGCCGGTGATCCAGCGCGCCGCCGCCGTGGTGCCACCGCGGGCGCCGCCGCCGGTGCCGGGCGAGACCACCGCCGTCGACCGGCTACGCACCTTCCTCAAGCCCGAGATCGACCAGGGGCTGGTCGCCGTGCTCGGCACCGACGCCACGCCGATCGTGCGCATCCGCAACCAAGGGCTGTTCGCCTCTGGCAGCGCCACCCTGAACGACCGGTTCGGCCCGCTGCTGGACCGCATCGGCAAGGCGCTGGCGGCCGAGAAGGGCAGCGTGGACGTGATCGGCTACACCGACAACCAGCCGATCCGGACGGTTAAGTTTCCGTCCAACTTCCAGCTCTCCTCCGCCCGCGCCGCCGCCGCCTCAGCGGCCTTGGCCCAGTCCATGGGCGGCAAGGATCGCCTGCACGCCGAGGGCCGCGCGGATGCGGACCCGATCGCACCCAACACGACACCGGATGGGCGGGAGCAGAACCGCCGGATCGAGGTCGTGCTGCACCGACAGAGCTAAGCCCCCATGGCCGCCATCCGCCGCTTCGTGCTGTCCCGCTGGTTCCTGACCGGCCTGGGCGTGCTGCTCCTTGCCTTGCTGGTCTGGTTCGTGGGCCCGCTGCTCGCCTTCCTGGAGTCGTGGATCGTCCGGGCCGCGATCATCGCCGCGATGGTGGTGATCTGGGCGCTGGCCAATTGGTGGATCGGCCGCCGCCGCCGCCGCGCCGATGACGCCCTAACCGCCGGGTTGGTGGCGAAACCGGCCGGCCCCGACATGGCAGGGGAAGAAATCGCGGCTGTCGGCGAGAAGCTGTCCGAGGCGCTTGCGGTGCTCAAGAAGGCCCGCGGCACCCGCGGCTACCTGTACGAGCAGCCTTGGTACGTGATCATCGGCCCACCCGGCGCCGGCAAGACCACGGCGCTGATCAACAGCGGATTGTCCTTTCCGCTTGCCGCCGACATGGGGCAGGGGGGCAAGCCCGGCGCCATCGCCGGCGTCGGCGGCACCCGGCTATGCGAGTGGTGGTTCACCGATGACGCCGTGCTGATCGACACAGCCGGCCGCTACACCACGCAGGACAGCGATAGCGAGGTGGACCGAGCCGGCTGGCAAGGCTTCCTGGCCTTGCTCAAGCGCAGCCGCCCCCGTCAGCCGCTGAACGGCGTGCTGGTGGCGATCAGCGTGGCCGACATCATGGTGGGCCGCACCGATATGCTGGCCCACGCCGCCGCCATCCGCGCCCGCGTCAAGGAGCTGAACACCTCGCTCGGCGTGCAACTGCCGATCTACGTGCTGTTCACCAAGTCGGACCTGATCGCCGGGTTCACCGAGTTCTTCGCCGACCTGGACCGCGAGAAGCGCGAGCAGGTCTGGGGCACCACCTTCCCACTACGGCGCGGCGAGGCCGGGGTGGGCCCGGTTGCCGGGTTCCGCGAGCAGCACACCGCGTTGCTCGACCGCGTGGAATCCCGCGTGCTCGATCGCCTGCAGGCCGAACGCAGCCCCGAGCGCCGGCAATTGATCGCCGGTTTCCCGGCCCAGGTCGCGAGCCTCGCCGACCCGATGGACGAGTTCCTGCTAGCCGCCTTCGGTGGCTCGCGGCTCGACCCGGCGCCGCTGTTGCGGGGCGTATACCTCACCTCCGGCACCCAGAACGGCACGCCGATCGACCGCCTGACCGGCGCCATGGCCCAGGCTTTCGGCATGCGGGAGCGCCGGCTGCCCAGCCTCACCCCCGAGCAGGGCCGCAGCTATTTCGTGAAGCGCTTGCTGCGCCAGGTCGTGTTCGGCGAGGCGATGCTGGTGTCCGAACCGCCGGGTGCCGCGCGCCGCCGGGTTCTGCTGCGCGTTGCCGCATTCGCTGGCGTGGCGGTGGTCACGCTCGGGGTCTCCGGTGCCCTGCTCGTGGGCCGCAGCGCTGCGCAATCGGAGACGGACACGCTGGGCGCGGCCCTGGTGCGCTACCAGACCAGCGCCGCCGGGCTGCCGCTCGACCCCGTCTCGGACTACGACCTACCCCGCATCCTGCCGCTGCTGGACCAGGCGCGGGACCTGCCGTTCGGTGCTGCTTCCCAAGCAGGCGGGTTCGCGCCCGGACTGTCGCAATCGGCCAAGCTCGGCACCACCGCGCGCATGGTGTATCGTCACGCGCTCGAGCGGGTGCTGCTGCCGCGGCTGGTGTTCCAACTCGAATCCCAGATGCGCGGTGCGCTGAACCGCCCCGACTTCCTGTACGAAGCGACCCGCGTGTACCTGATGCTCGGCAGCCAAGGGCCGCTGGACCGCGATTTGGTGCGCGACTGGATGGCGGCGGATTGGGCCAGCAGCTACGGCGGCGCCACCCGGGCGCCGATCCGCGAAGACCTCGCCCGCCATCTGGACGCCTTGCTGGCCGAGCCGCTCCCAGCCATTGCGCTCGACGGCCAGTTGGTCGAGGACGCCCGCCGCACCTTCAGCCGCGTCACCTTGGCCGAGCGCGTGTACTCTCGCATCCGCCCGAGCGCTGCCGCCCGTCGCATCCCCGCCTGGACTCCCGCCGATGCGCTGGGCAGTTCCGGCCAGCGCGTGTTCACCCGCCCGTCCGGCAAGCCGATGACCGAGGGCGTCCCCGGCTTCTTTACCGTCGAGGGCTTCCACCGGGTGCTGCTGCCTTCGCTCGCCAGCACGGCGCGCGACGTCGTGTCGGAAAGCTGGGTGCTCGGCGCCCGCCCCGCCGCCGCTGCCGTGGACCCGGCGATGCTCACCCTCGAAGCCGACGTGGTGGCGCTGTATTGCAACGACTACGCCCGCGTTTGGGACGCCATGCTGGCCGACCTCGCCGTCGTGCCGCTGCGGGACCTGCAGAGCGCGGTGCAGGATCTATACGTGCTCGCCTCCCCACAATCGCCGATGCGTGACCTGATGACCTCAGTCGCCCGCCAATTGACGCTGAGCGTGCCGCCCCCGGCGCCGCCCGGGGCCGCCGGCGTGGTTGCGGCCGCCACCGCCGCCGCGACCACGCAGGCTTCCGACCGGTTGTCCGGCATGTTCCCACAGGGCGGCGGCGCCCCCGTGGCACCACCGGGTCAGGTGATCGACGACCGGTATCGCGCGCTACGGGATTACGTGGGCAAGGGGCCGGGAGCTCCGATCGACATCACGCTCAAGCTGCTGAACGACCTGCAGCAGCAGCTCGCCGCCTTGGCCGGTGCGGCCGCGGGTGGCACCGCCCCGGCCGTTCCCGACCCGGGGCAGTTGCTCCGCGCCGAGGCCTACCGCCAGCCAACCCCGATCTCCGGCTGGTTGCAGACCTTGGCCGCCACCGGGGACCGGCTGCGCGGTGGCGGGGCCAAGCAGCAGGCTGCCGCCTCGTTCAACGGCCCCAGCGGCCCGGGGTCGCTCTGCAAACAGGCGGTAGATGGCCGCTATCCGTTCAAGGCGGATTCCCCGCGCGACATCCCGCTCGACGATTTCGCCAAGCTGTTCGCGCCCGGCGGCATGATGGACTCGTTCTTCACCCAACAGCTCCGCGCTTTCGTCGACCAGTCCGCCACCGGCTGGAAGCTGCAACCGGTCGGCGGGGTCGAGCCACCGATCGGCGCACCCGACCTCGCCCAATTCCAGCGCGCCGCCGTAATTCGGGACCTGTTCTTCAGCGCCGGCGGAGCCACCCCATCGGTGCGGTTCGAGATCACGCCCGTCAGCTCCGACGCCGGCACCAAGCAGGTGACGCTCGACCTCAACGGCATCGCGATCGTGGACGTGCATGGCCCGGCCCGCGCGACCCAGGTCGTCTGGCCTGGTCCTCAAGGCATGGGCACGGTCCGCCTGGTATTCGACCCGCCGCCGTCCAGCGGCCCCCCCGTGATCCAGACCACGGGGCCCTGGGCGCTGTTCCGCATGTTCAACCAGGGCAAGCTGGAACAGCAGGCCGGGGCCGAGATTTATCAGCTCAGCTTCCACTTCGGCGACCGCCAGGCCGTGTTCCAGATCCGCGCCGGGTCGGTGAACAACCCATTTAGCCCCGGCGTGTTGCAGAGCTTCGCATGCCCGCAGATCCAGTGATGACCGGGTTCTTCGGCAAGCTGCCCTGCCGCGGCGATTTCCTGCGCCAAGGCCTGCCGCGCTCCTTCGTGACCCCCTGGGACGAATGGCTCAGCTCGGCGCTCGCGGGCAGCAAGGCGGCCATGGGCGAATCCTGGCTGCCCGCTTTCCTCGAGGCCCCCGTTTGGCGGTTCCTCCTCCCCGCCGGGCAGTGCGGCCCGGATGGTGCGCTCGGCCTGTGGATGCCCTCGGTCGACTCCGCCGGGCGATACTTTCCGCTCACCATCGCGGCGATCTTCCCCGGCCGTGCTGCCACCCGCGCCGATGCCTGGCTCGACGCCGCCGAGGAGAGCGGCCGGACCGCGCTCGAAGCCGACACCGAGCCCGGCGATCTCACCGCCCGACTGTCCCGCATCCCCGCCCCGGACGGCGAGGGTTCAGTTTCGCACGCCCTGTGGTGGACGGACGGCGCGCCCCGGGTCCAGGCCGAGTCCATCACCTTGGGATCGCTGCCCGCGCCTGGCCAGTTCACCGCCATGCTCGGAGGGTCCGCGTGATCGCGACGCGGGAGTGGGCCATCACGCATAGTGGCGCCGTGCGGAGCTATAACGAGGACGCAATGGTCTGCCGGCCCGAAACCGGGCTCTGGGCCGTGGCCGATGGCGCGGGCGGCCACCACGCCGGGGACGTCGCATCCGGTATGATCGCGACCGCCCTCGATGGCATCCCCGCCGCCCTCAGCGCGGAGGAATGCCTGGGCCAGGTGCGCCTGCGCCTGACCGCCGTGCACGTGGCGATACGGGCCCGTGCGCTCGAGCAGCACGGGCCAGGAGCCATCATCGCCTCCACCGTGGTGGTCCTGCTGGTGCGCGATGGGCATTTCGTCTGCCTCTGGGCCGGCGATTCGCGGGCCTATCTGCTCCGTAACAGCGTGATGTCGCAGATCACCCGTGACCACAGCCTGGTTCAGGCCCTGGTCGATTCGGGCGCGCTGTCCGAAGCCGACGCCGAGAGCCATCCCCAAGCCAATGTCATCACCCGAGCCGTCGGCGCCGACGAACCGGTGTTGAGCCTCGACAAGGTGACCGGCCAATTGATGCAAGGTGACCGCTTCCTGCTGTGCAGCGACGGCCTGTGCAAGACGCTGGATGCCGCCACGATCGCAACCTTGATGGCCGACCCGGCCGACCCGGCAAACCGCCTGATCGATGCAGCGCTGCAATCCAGGGCGCGTGACAACGTCACCGCCGTCGTTGTGCAGCCAGCCGTAGCGCACGCCGTTACGAGTTGACCGTTAGGCGCTGGAGCGTCCAGCAACGCGATCCCGTTGCCGCCCGATCCGGCCAAAGTCTAAACCGCGTCCGTAAGCAGCCTCACCACGACGCAATGTTGGATCAGATTCCATCTCGCATCGAATTCCGAGTTTTTGGCTGTGCCCCTTCTCCCGCTTCGCAGGGAAGGAATAAGCATCCGCACTTTAATAGTGCTGCTTCAGCATTGAGCACAAGTTTTCAAACTGATACCCTTCCGAAACGGCGTTAGCAGGTCGCGATCGAACGGAACACCATGCGGCGCCAGTTTCGATCGGGCTTTCCGGTCAGGGTTGAAGCTCGGGGGCAGCGAAATGATAGCAGACGATGGTCGCTTG
Source organism: uncultured Acetobacteraceae bacterium (assembly GCA_964247805.1). Taxonomy (GTDB): domain Bacteria; phylum Pseudomonadota; class Alphaproteobacteria; order Acetobacterales; family Acetobacteraceae; genus LMUY01. The sequence goes on from CAXTWC010000015.1 coordinate 12,784, forward strand.
GGCATCGGCAGCAAGACCAGAATGCCCGAAGCGCGGCTAACCATCGAGGGACGTCCAGGTGGTGTTTCGATCAGCGGTCCGGGCCCGTGGGTGCTCGGCCGCAGTCAAGCCGCCATCGTATCGTTTCCCGATGACCGCGCTTGCTCCCGAGAACAGGCTCGCATCGCTCGTAAGGGGCACGGGTTCGCTCTCCAGAATCTCTCCAAATCCGCGGCAACCTCACTGGATGGCCAAGCGTTGGCCGGGCCGGCTTGGCTTACCGACGGCAGTGTCATCACCTTCGGCAGCCAGACCATCGCCTTTCATCTGATGGATGACGAGGTTGCTGAAAGGACGACCATCGCGCGTCCTTCCGCTACGGCTACACTGCCGAACCAAATTCGGCTCGAGCGCCGGGTGACCGTGGGACGGCAGAGTCTTCCCGACCAAGTCGTGCTCGACCATCCTGCTGTTTCCCGCCGCCACACTGCATTCGAGCGGGCGGACAACACCGTCATCGTCCGCGACCTGGGCAGCACCAATGGCACCTTCGTCAACGGCGCCCGCATCGATCGCCCGCACCGCCTCGCACCGGGCGATCGCATAGACGTCGGTCCATTTCAACTGACCTTCGATGGTCGTGACCTCTCGAGCGCCGCCCGCAGCGGCAACGCCGAACTGGATGCCGACGGCATTACCGTCGATGTCCGCATGATGGGGTCGCGCACCGAGACGACCCGTATCCTCGACAACGCAACGTTCACCATCGCCGCGCGCGAGCTCGTCTGTATCATCGGCAGCAGTGGTTCCGGCAAGTCGACGCTGATGAATGTCCTCGCAGGGCGCGCCTCCCCGTCTTTCGGACACGTGATGCTGAACGGCACAGACCTGCATGGCAGCTTCGATGCGCTGAAGCAGGATGTCGCCTTCGTTCCGCAGCAGGACGTGCTGCACGAGCAGCTGACGCTTCGGCAGGCGCTCGATTACGCGGCACAACTCCGCTTGCCCCAGGACACCTCGGCCGAGCAGCGCCGCCACGTGGTCGAAACGGCCGCAGCCAATGTCGATCTCACAGAGCGGCTGGATACCAAGATCGCGCTGCTCAGCGGCGGTCAGAAGAAGCGCGCCAGCTTGGCGAGTGAAATCCTGAACCGTCCCAGCCTGTTGTTCCTGGACGAGGTTACCAGCGGCCTCGACGAGAGCACCGATTGGGAGATCATGCGCCTGCTGCGCCGCTTGGCGGACGAGGGCATGACCATCATCGTCGTGACCCACACCTTGGCCAACCTTGCGGAGTTCTGCCATAAGGTGGTTTGCATGGGCCGTGGCGGCCACACGACCTTTGTCGGGCCGCCGGACCGCGCGCTGAGTTTCTTCGGCGTCGATCGGCTCGGCCAAATCTTCAACCGCATCGAAGCCGAGGGTGCCCGGAATTGGCGCGGCCGCTACGAGGATGCGGCGCTGGAAACGATCGTCCGCCCTGGTGCCGCAGCTAGCACCGCTGCGGCCGCGACCCGGCGCAGTGAGGCCCGTTCACTGGTCGCCCGGCGTATGGCCCGGCAGTTTGTCATCCTCACGGACCGCAATGTCCGCCTGTTGCTCGCCGACCGCCAAACCCTCACCATGGCGGCGGTGCAAAGCTGTGTCATCGGCGCATTGATGGGGTATGCCTTCGGTTCGTTCGGCACGGGGGCAGAGGCCGAGAACGGCAAAGTCGCGCTGCTATTCCTGCTCGGATTGACGGCGATCTGGGTCGGCTGCAACGGCGCCTCGAAAGAGATCGTCGGCGAGCTCGTGATCTATAAGCGGGAGCGTGACATCAATCTCTCGACCGCTGCCTTCGTCGCTTCGAAATTCACCGTCAGCTTTGCTTTCACCGTGCTGCAGGTCGTCATCATCTTTCTACTGACAGCCATGCTGGCCGAGAGCGTTCCCGGGCCATTTCTACCGCAACTCGCCATCGTCATCGTTGCTGCTATTTCGGGGACGAGCATCGGACTGCTTGTCTCCGCGTTCTGCAACACCCGCGACCAGGCGACGACAATCGTGCCGCTCGTGCTGGTGCCGCAAATCATCCTGGCGAAGGTTCTCGTCCCGCATCTACCGCGTCTGGCCGAACTCGTCGCGCAGCTTGCGGTCAGTAGCCTGTGGATTACCGATGCGATGAAGTCCGTCTATTTTTCCGCACGTCCACTACCCAGCCCAGCGGTTGGCCCAGCCGGCTCCGACCTCCTGATCGTCATGGTGCAGTCGCTGATATTCTGTGCGGTTGCATATGCCGCGACCCTGCTGCGTCACGCCATCCGCAGGACAGGTCGACCTTAGTGCGCCGAGCCGTCCGGCCACAGAGCAGGCGCTCGTAGTCACAATCGAACAGTGTGGGTTGTCGTGCCTGGGACACGTGTGCAACGGTCCAGATACGAATTGTTTGGGGAGCGGTGAGAGTGAGTCAGTGGCTATGAGAGTGCCCGGGCGAGGGATCGCCCTAGTGGTGGCTTTGGCACTTGCACGATGCGCACCGCCCCCAACGCAACCAGAGATTGCCGTGGCCGACCCTCCGCAAGACGGCAGCACCGCTTGCTACCAACAAGCACGCCTTCCCTTCTATCACTCTGCCAACACCGCGATCCTGGTCGACAAGGAGCAGGAGCGTACCAACAAGAACGGGGAGGCACTTGCCGCGTTCGGCGCTATCCTCACCATCGCAACTCTGCCGGTCGGCGGCGTCGGTGGCCAAGTCGCACGAGGCATAGGAGGCGCACTGACCATAGCGGGCGCGCTCGCCGCCACTGCGCAGACCGACCAGCGCATCATCGCAAACGTGTCCTTCACCTTCTCTAACTTGGTTGAATGCCGGCAGTCCGAGGCGCGGCAAGTACGCCTCGACGTGCGGGCCCGACGCATCCGGGCTACCGAAGGGCGCGAGCGCCTCCGTGAGCTCCATGATCTCATGGTCACCGATGCCGACGTCGCTCGCCAGGTCAACGTCGACCTGGCCCGGCGCAATCAAGTTTACCTGCTCGCAGCCAGCAAGATCGAAACGCAACTCCCGAGCGACCCCGTCGAGCGGCAGAAGCACATAACGGAGGTCGCACAGGCAAAGCAGACGATCCAATCCAGCCAACACGCTTTGACGGACCAGGCGACCTTGATCGACAAGGCTGCACAAACGATCACGGTCTCGGCGATCGAGCCCGCGTCGTTGCCGACCTAGAGCATCATCGATATGACGCCGCCGGAGGAGCATGGGTCGAAAGTCTTGCGCCGGGCGCTCCTCGGTGCCTTTGGTGCCGCGGGGCTCGGTGCTGTGCCAGCTTTCGCACAGTCCACGCCCGACACGAGGGGCATAAGGTCCAACGCCCAAACACCTCCTGCGTCGTCGCCCCAAACACCTCCTGCGTCGTCGCAACGTACCTCCCCAACGCAGGATCCGATACTGATGCTTGGGACCGACATGCATGTCGGTCCGGTGCGGGCCGTCGCTGTCTCCAGCGACGGATCCCTGATCGCAACCGGTGGCACCGACAAGTCGATCCGGCTTTGGAAAGCGGCAACCGGCGAGGAGCTTCTGCGGCTGTATCTGCCACTTGGTGAGGGTAATATCGGTGTCGTAGACGCGCTCGCGTTCAGCCCGGACTACAAGCACCTGTACGTTGCCGGCATCGATTGGGCCTCACCGCCGGGTAGCTCCGATGGCGTAGCCTACGTCTTCGACCTAGGCACGGGTAAGCTGACGGGTTTGATGGTCTGGGCACTCGGCCTTGGCAGCCGGCTTGCAACACTGGCGGTCTCGCCAAACGGCGCGCAGATCGCCATGGCCGCCGGCAGCAAAGGCTTGCTTGTGCGGGATACGGCTGCCCCTGGCTTTACCCAGCGGCACAAGGACCCGCCTAGTCTGACCGTCTTGACGTCAGCCGTGGCCTACTCGCCGGATGGCAGTCTGCTCGCGACGGTCGCCAGCAACGGCCACCTTCGCCTGCTGGACGTCAGTGGCGACGGGGACGTGAAGGAAAGCTCCGACCGGCTGCTACCCGGCGGTGGCCAACTGAACAGTGTCGCCTTCTCGCCGGACGGTGCGCACGTGGCCGTCGGTTACAGCGACCGCCCGTCCATCTTGGTCGTTCCGCTCCGCCCTGGCGCCGCCGCCGTCTCGTTGTCGGCCCCGGCAGGGTCCAGCAAAGGCAATCTCGCAGCCGTCACCTGGTGCCGGGACAGTGACGGCCAGGTCTGGCTATTTGCCGGGGGCACTGTCGTAGACCTGGCCGGCCGCAACCTCCTGCTCGCCTGGCGGGATGGCCGGCCCGGACCTCCAACCTCCATGCCGGTATCGCTGGACAGCATCACCCGGCTTGTGCCGCATCCCGCCGGCGGGGTCGTGTTCGGGAGCTCCGATCCGCGTTGGGGGCGCGTCGTGCCGAACCGCGGCAGCCACTCGCTTAGCCTGACGCAGATGCAGGACACGCAGCGGATCGACTTCCGTGGCATCGCCAGCCGTGATTGGGGGATCGATGCGACTGGGACCATCGTCGAGTTTCGCGGCAAGCGCGGCAGCGCAGCGGCACTGAGGTTCGACTTGGCTGAGTTGACCTTGACGGCTGTCGCCACGCGACAGAGCGACGTGTCCCGTCCCCACCCGGTGCCCGACACTGCAGTCGTTCCGCCCGGTCTCGGCTTTCTGCCGGGTAGTCCGCTGCGGTCCGCCGACCGAGCCGCCGTATCTGGGCATGTTTTGTATGGCGGGGATGATTACCTGGTCCTGACCGACACCACGGGGCAAGGCCCAGCCCGCTGTGAAATCGCAACCGCTGCCTGGGGAGTTGCCATCGCGGGCGACGGCAAGGTCGCCGTTGCCGCGCATGGCGACGGCACGATCCGCTGGTATGCCCTGGACCAAGACCGGCGCTTGGCCGAGCTCGGCGGTCTGTTCGTCAACGTGGACGAACAGCGTTGGGTCGCGTGGCGCACCGATGGCCGGTTCGCCCACAGCTCACGGGGCGGCGCCAAGCTGGTCGGCTTTTTCCAAAACGGCACGTTCCAACCGGGCCAATTCAGCCAGGGTGGCATCACCGGTCATTGGCTTGACGTCGACCAACTCTATGGCCGGTTGTATGATCCCGACCAAGTTCGGCGGATGCTGAGCACCGGTCCGGCCGACGTCTCGCCATCGCGGGCCGAGATCGATCGGCTGGAACTGCCATCGGTCAACGTCGGCAGTATTTGCGCGGCCGAGGACTGGTCACCCCAGACCCGTGGTGTGCGTGTCGGCAGACAGCTCGATGGCGATGGGCAGCCTGTTCAACCCACGGCGGCACCGTCGGTCGACGCTGGCACATGCCACTCTATCGACCCCGCCGCCGTTCGGCTCGATAACGCGATCGTCCTGCCCGCCGGGACCAGGGCGCTCCAGGCGCAACTAAGCCTCAGCGCCGCCTCGCCATCGACGCAGGTGGCTGCATTCGTAAACGGGCAGAACGTCGGCCAAATTCCTGTACGGGGTGGAGACGTGCGGGGTGTCGGGCCGATTTTGGTCGACCAGCATGTTCCGCTTTTTCCCGGCGACAACCAGGTCGAGTTTCGCGCCTATGGAACCGACGGCCGCAGCTTCAGCCGGGCGCCCGTGATCCTGCGGGTTACCGCGCCTCCCCTCCCCGAGGTTGCCGACGCGCCAGCGAAGCCCGCGCTACACGTGATCGTTGCTGGCATCAATCAATACCAAGGTACGATTCCGAAGCTCGACCTCGCCCGAGCCGACGCCGAGACCTTCGCCAAATCTATCCAAACCCGCGCTGCCCGGCAGTATACCCTACCTCCGGTCGTCCCGTTGCTGGACGCAGACGCGACGCTGGAAGCGATCACCAACCAGCTCGCCCAGGTGGCCACCGCCGCGCAACCCGAGGACGCCGTCATCATCTATTTCTCCGGCCACGGCGTGGTAGGGACGGACGACCAAGCTTATTCCTTCGTGACGTCCGATGTCACGGATGCCAACGCTGCGCTGCGGGGCGGGTTAGGCATGACGGCGGTCAAGCTATCCACGGCCTTGGCAGAAGTCAGGGCGCAACGCACCTTCATCTTCCTCGACACTTGTCACGCGGGAGGTTTCGATCCGCGGGCGATCGGCTACCTCAACCAGGATACTGGCCGCTACGTCCTCGCAGCTTCGACCAAGTTGGAAGAAGCCCAGGACTCATACGATGGGATCAATGGTGTCTTCGCCTACGCCGTAAAGCAAAGCCTTGAAGGCAGCGCGACCAGTGCCGGCGGTTTCATCGATGCGATCGATCTCGGGAGATACGTGACGTCCAAGGTCGAGGAGATCGCCCATACCCGCTCGTGGGAGCAACGTGCCGTATTCCAGGCAGCCGGTCAGATAACCGTGTTCCCACTGTTTACGTCTATCTAGCGAGTGGTGCCAACGCGCCTGACGGCAGGATCATCCGCTTTGGCCGGTGGAATGGGCGAACGCTTCTTTATCCTCGGCAGGGCCAGTCGTCGCGGGCGTTAGCGCGCCGGAGCGTCCGCCCCTAAGCCTGCCCCCGTCCACGTGCCGGATGCTAAACCGCTTGCCAGCCGGCTAGCCCAGGCGCAGGCTTGTGCAATGCACAATCCGCTCCAGAGCTAGCAGATGTCGCTGGGCCGAACCGGATCGATGTTGCGGCGAGCCGTGGTGCAGGCGGTCCCTACAATGCTCGGCATCGTGGTGCTTAGCTTCTTCCTACTACACCTCGTTCCCGGCGACGTGGCGGACGTGCTCGCTGGCCAGTCCGGGTCGGGCACCGCCGAGACGATGACGATGCTGCGGCAGCAGTTCGGCCTGGACCAGCCGTTGCTGACCCAACTCGCCTCCTACCTTACCCACCTGGTGCATCTCGACCTCGGCACCTCCGCCCGGTTCGGGCTGCCGGTCTCGCAGCTGATCATGGCGGCGTTGCCCAACACACTGCTGCTGATGGTGTGCGCGCTCGGCATGGCGCTGGTGCTGGGCGTGCTCGCCGGGTGGGTGATGGCGATCTATGCCGGACGCTGGCCGGACCGCATCCTGCAGGTGGTGGTCCTGCTGTTCTACTCCACGCCAGGCTTCTGGATCGGCCTCATGGCGATCGTGCTGTTCTCGGTGAAGCTCGGCTGGCTGCCCTCCAACGGCAACATGACGGTGGGCGTGGCGCTGTCGGGATGGGCGCTGATCGCGGACCGGGCGTCGTATCTGGTGCTGCCCTCGCTGGCGCTGTCGTCGTTCTTCATCGCCGTCTACGCGCGGCTCACCCGGGCCACCATGATCGAGGTGCAGGCCCAGGATTTCATGCGCACCGCCGCCGCAAAGGGCCTGCATCCGCTGACGGTGCAACTGCGGCACGCGCTGCGCAACGCGCTGATTCCCGTGACCACGGTCGCCGGGATGAACCTCGGCAACCTGCTCGGTGGCGCCGTGGTGGTCGAAACCGTATACGGCTGGCCCGGCATGGGTCGCTTGGCGCTGGACGCGGTGACTGGGCGCGACTTCAACGTCCTGCTCGGTATCCTGCTGCTCTCCTCATTGCTGGTGATCGTGGCCAATGTCGGCATCGACTTGTTGCACGGCTGGCTCGACCCCCGAATCGAGGCGCACTGACATGGCGGGCACGCTGGCCGTCGTCATAATGCCAACTCGCAACCGACTCCGCAGCGCCATCCTCGGCAATTCCTCCCTCCTGGTCGGCGCGATCATCCTGCTGGCGGTCGTGCTGGTTGCGGCCGGCGCACCCTGGCTGTTCCCCGGCGATCCACAGGACATGGTCGGCTCCCCAACACTGTGGCCCGGTGCCGACCCGGCGTTTCCCCTCGGCACCGACAGCCTCGGCCGCGACGTTGCGTCTGGGCTTGCCTACGGGGCGCGGGTGTCGCTGCTGGTGGGCGTGTCCGCGGCGGCGATCGGACTGGTGATCGGCATCCTGGTGGGGGCACTCGGGGGATATTTCGGCGGCTGGCTGGACAATGTGCTGGTTCGGCTCACCGAGTTGTTCCAGACCGTGCCCAGTTTCCTGTTGGTGATCGTTCTGGTCGCAATAGGCCAGCCCTCAGCGCGGTTGATCGCGTTATCGATCGGCATCGCATCGTGGCCCGTGATCGCGCGGCTGGTGCGGGCGCAGTTCCGCGCGCTGCGGCAGTCGGACTTCGTCATGGCGGCCCGCTCGCTGGGCTACGGGCCGGCACGGATCATCTTCCGCGAGATCCTCCCCAATGCGATGGCGCCGATCATCGTCAGCACGTCAGTGCTGGTGGCCAACGCGATCCTGACGGAGGCAGGGCTGTCGTTCCTGGACATGGGCGACCCGAACCTGGTCAGCTGGGGCAGCATGATCGGCGATGGCCGCGCCCTGCTTCGCACCGCCTGGTTTCTGACCGCCCTACCCGGTGCCGCGATCGCACTTACTGTGTTGTCGCTGAACCTGTTGGGTGACGGCCTGAACGATTTGCTGAACCCGCGGTCCACGTGACGTCGCTGCTGGACGTACAGGATCTGGCGATCGGCTTCGGCGCGAACACCGTCGTCCACGGCGTCAGTTTCCAAGTGGCGGCCGGCGAAACCGTGGCCCTGATCGGCGAGAGCGGCTGCGGCAAGTCGGTCACCGCGCTCGCCGTCATGCGCTTGCTTCCAACCACCGCGCGGATCACCGGCGGCCGCGTGCTGTTCGAGGGAACCGACCTCGGCAGCATCTCGCCCAGGGCGCTGCGCGACATTCGCGGCAAGCGCATGTCGTTGATCCTGCAGGAGCCGATGACGTCGCTGAACCCGGTGCTCACCGTCGGCGCGCAGATTGCCGAGGTATTGCGCCGGCACGAAAGCGTCTCCCGCGCTGGTGCCCGGCGACGTGTGGTGGAATTGTTGGACCTGGTCGGCATCCCCGAGCCGCAGCGGCGGGCGGGCGAGTTCCCGCACAACTTTTCCGGCGGCATGCGTCAGCGCGTGATGATCGCGATGGCCGTCGCGTGCCAACCCCGCCTGGTGATCGCGGACGAACCCACGACGGCGCTGGACGTGACCATCCAGGCCCAGGTGCTCGATCTGTTGGACGATTTGCGCCGCCAACTCGGCATGGCGGTGTTGCTGATCACCCATGATCTGGGCGTGGTGGCGCAGTGGGTGGACCGGGTCGCGGTGATGTACGCCGGCCGCATCGTCGAGCAGGCGCCGGTGCGGCCGTTCTTCGCACGCCCGCGCCACCCCTATGCACGCGGCCTGCTGGAGGCGGCGGTTGGCGAAGACGCGGCGCATTATTCCAACACGCGGTTGACCGAAATCCCTGGCTCCGTCGCGTCCGCCGCGGGGGAACCGGGCTGCCCGTTCGCGCCGCGCTGCCCGGAGATGATCGCGGACTGTCGCCGCTTCGTGCCACCGCTCGAGGGCGCCGGGCCGGAGCGCCGGGTCGCCTGCATCGTGGAAGCTGCCAAGATCGAGGTACGCGATGTCGCTGCTGTCGGTTGACGCCCTGCACACGCGCTACGTCTCGCGGGGCCGTGCGCTGAACGCGGTAGACGGTGTGTCGCTGGCGATCGAGCCCGGCGAGACCGTCGGCCTGGTGGGCGAGAGCGGCTGCGGCAAGTCCACGTTGGGCAAGACCATCCTGCGCCTGGTCGAGCCTGCTTCCGGCAGCATCCGCCTGGGCGGCCAAGAACTGGCCCAACTGCGCCCGCGTGCGATGTTGCCGTTTCGGCGGCGGATGCAGATGGTGTTCCAGGATCCGCTCGGCTCGCTGAACCCGCGCCAGACGGTGAACACGCTATTGCAGACTCCGCTGAAAGTGCACGGCGTGCGCGGTAGGCACGCTCGGGTCCGCGACATGGTGGCGCGAGTGGGCCTGCCCCCGGAGGCGCTGGACCGCTATCCGCACGAGTTCTCCGGCGGGCAGCGCCAACGCATCGGCATCGCCCGCGCCCTGGTGTTGCAGCCGGAGCTGATCGTGTGCGACGAGCCGGTGTCCGCGCTGGACCTTTCGATCCAAGCGCAGATCCTGAACCTGCTGGTCGACCTGAAGCGCGACTTAGGCCTGAGCTATCTGTTCATTTCCCACGATCTGTCCGTGGTGCGCTACTTCGCGGACCGTGTGCTGGTGATGTATCTCGGCCGCATTGTCGAAAGCGCCGGGTATGCCGAGTTGTGGCGCGAACCAAAGCACCCCTACACGCGTGCCTTGCTGGCCGCGGTGCCGCACCCGCATCCCGGGCGGCCGCGCGCGCCAGTTGGGCTGAACGGCGAGCTGACCACGCCCGAGGCAGGTGGCTGCCGCTTCCGCGCCCGCTGTCCGTTGGCGTTCGACCGCTGCACCGCGGAGGACCCGGCGTTACGCGCCGTGGCGCCGGGCCACTCGGCCGCCTGTCACCTGGCCTGACTATAATGGAGCACCCATGACCAGTCCCACCCGCCGAAGCCTGCTTGCCGCCACTGCCGGGGCGCTGGTCGTTCCGAGGATCGCCGCCGCGCAGCCAACGCCACAGCGGGGTGGAACGATGACGATCATGTTCTATTCCGAGCCGCCGTCGATGGTCTCGCTGGTCAGCACCAACAGCCTGACCACCAGTGCCAAGGTCACCGAGGGGCTGCTATGGTACGACCACGACATGCACCCGCAGCCGCAGCTGGCGACGGCGTGGACCATCTCGGCGGACGAATTGACCTACACCTTCACCCTGCGCCAGGGCGTGAAGTGGCATGACGGGCAGGACTTCACCTCGGCCGACGTCGCGGCGTCGCTCGCGATCCTGAAGACGTCGCATCCGCGCGGGCGCAGTACGTTCGCCCACGTGACGTCGGTCGAAACGCCGGATGCGCATACCGTAATCCTGAAGCTGGACGCGCCGATCCCGTACTTGATCCGTGCCTTTGCCGCCGCGGAATCGCCCATCGTGCCGAAGCACATCTACGACGGCACCGACCCGTTCACGAACAAGAACAACGTGTCGCCGATCGGCACCGGGCCGTTCCGCTTCAAGGAATGGTCACGCGGCAACCACGTCATCTACGAACGCAACAACGAATATTGGGACCAGCCGCGCCCCTATCTGGACCAACTCGTAGTCAAGTTCGTGCCGGACGCCGCAGCCCGTTCGGCGGCATTGGAGTCCGGCGACATCGATCTCGGTTACCGCACGCCGGTTGCATTGAGCGACGTGGAGCGGCTGCGCAGCGCCGGCAAGCTGGTGTTCGAGACCAAGGGCTACGAGTACAGCAACAACGTCTACAGTCTGAATTTCAACATGGACAACCAGTATTTCTCCAAGCCGGCGGTGCGCCAGGCCATCAGCCACGCCATCAACACATCGGCCATCTGCAAGGTGATCTTCTACGGCACCTATGAGGAATGCGCGGCACCGATCGCCCCGTTCCTCGCCGACTATCACGACCCGGCACCGACGCCCTATCCGTTCAACGTCGCGCAAGCAGAGAAACTGCTCGACGAAGCCGGGCTGCCCCGCGGCAGCGACCGCACCCGCTTCCACATCTTCTTCGAGGCCGATCCGACGGCCGACGAAAGCCGCCGCCTGGGGGACTTCCTCCGCGCCGCGCTGGGCCGGGTCGGGATCACGGTGGAGGTGCGCGCCTCCGACACCGGCAGCTACGTCAAACGCGTCTACACCGACCGCGACTTCGACCTGACCTGCACCACGTTCAGCAATTTGTTCGACCCGACGGTCGGCGTAATGCGGCTGTATTGGTCGAAGAACATCGTCAAGGGCGTTCCGTTCTCCAATACCACCTATTACCGCAATGCACGGGTGGACGCGTTGCTGGAACAGGCTGCGATAGAGCCTGACCCGGCGAAACGGAAGGCCGAGTTCATGGAATTCCAGCAGATCGTGATGGCCGACGCGCCCGACATCAACATCGGCGTGCCGCGCTGGTACACGATCCACAACAAGCGTGCCCAGGGCCACTCGATCACCGCCGACGGCATCGAGGGCAATTTCGCCCACGCCTACATCGCGAGCTGAGGGGACACGTCCCGTGATATCCGATACGCGCACCAAATTGGCCGCCGACGTAGGTGGCACCTTCACCGACATCGTGGTTGAACGCGGTAGTCAGCGCTGGACGGCGAAGGTGCTGACCACGCCCTCCGCCCCGGAGGAAGGCGTGCTGACCGGGATCGAGACCGCCCTAGCGCTCGCGGGCACGCAGATCGCGGCGGTCGACAGCTTCGTCCACGGCACCACCCTGGCCACCAATGCCATCATCGAGCGGCGCGGCGCCAAGACAGCACTGGTGGCGACCGATGGTTTTCGTGATGTGCTCGAGATCGGCACCGAGAGCCGTTACGACCAGTACGAACTCGCGCTGGCACGGCCAAAGCCACTGGTGCCGCGGCCACTGCGCTTCACCGTGCGGCAGCGCATCGATGCCCGCGGCAAGGTGCTGCTGCCGCTGAACGAGGCGGACGTCGTGGCAGTGGCCGAGCGCCTGCGCGGCACCGAAGTCGAGAGCGTCGCAGTCGCGTTGATCCACTCCTACGTGGATGGTACTCACGAGCGGCGCATTGCCGAACTGTTGCGCGCCGCGCTGCCCGGCATCCGTGTCTCCCTATCGCACGAGGTCTGCCCGGAGATCCGCGAATACGAACGCACCTCCACCACCGTGGCCAACGCCTACGTGCAGCCGCTGATGGACAGCTATCTCGCCCGCATGGAACAGCGCCTGCGCGAGGCCGGGTTCGCCGGCGTGCTGAGCCTGATGACCTCCGGCGGCGGGTTGACCTCGGTCGAGATGGCGCGGCGCTTCCCGGTGCGGCTGGTGGAGTCCGGCCCGGCCGGCGGCTCCGTATTCGCCGCCCAAATCGCCGCCCGGCTCGGAGAACGCAAGGTGCTCGCCTTCGACATGGGCGGCACGACGGCCAAGATCAGCCTGATCGAGGACTACAAGTCCGAAACCGTTCGCGTGTTTGAAGTGGACCGTGCCGCGCGCTTCCTCAAGGGCAGCGGACTGCCGGTGCGCATCCCGGTGATCGAGATGGTGGAAGTCGGCGCTGGCGGCGGCTCCCTGGCCCGGCTGGATGCGCTGAAACGTGTCACCGTAGGGCCGGACAGCGCGTCCTCCGTGCCGGGCCCCGCCTGCTACGGCCTCGGTGGCACCCGGCCCGCGGTGACCGATGCGGACCTGGTGCTCGGCCTGATCGACCCGGAGGATTTCGCCGGCGGCTCGATCAAGCTGCACCCCGGCCAGGCCCGCGCGGCGTTGCAGCGCGAAGTGGGCGACGGGCTCGGCATGGGCTCCGACATGGCGGCCTACGCGGTATACGAGATGGTCTGCGAGAACATGGCCAGCGCCGCCCGCGTGCACACGGTGGAGCGCGGCGTGTCCGCTAGCCAGCACACGATGATCGCGTTCGGTGGCGCCGCCCCGCTGCACGTCGCGCGGGTCGCGGAGAAGATCGGCGTGCAGCGCGTGATCGTGCCACCGAATGCCGGGGTCGGCTCCGCGATCGGCTTCCTGGCCGCCCCGGTCTCGTACGAGATGGTGCGCACCACCTACATGCGGCTCGGCGCCTTCGACCACTCGGTGGCTGGCGGACTGCTGGCCGACATGGCGCGCGAGATCCGTGCCTGGATCGAGCCGGCGGCACTGGGTGCAAAGCTGATCGAACGCCGGGTCGGGTTCATGCGCTATATCGGACAGGGACACGAGATCGCCGTCGAATTGCCGTTGCGTGACTTAGGCCCATCCGACGACGAGATGCTGCGCACGCAGTTCGAGACCGCCTATAAGGTGCTGTTCAAGCGTGTCATCCCGAACGCCGCGGTCGAGATCATGGCGTGGTCGGTGCTGATGACCACCGCGACGGACCTGCCCGAGCCGGTCGCTCGCCCCCTCGATGCCACGGCCCCGCAACCCAGCGGCGTGAGGGAATTGTTCGATGGCCGGTCGGAACGCCACGTGCAGGTGCCGCGCTACCGGCGCGAACATTTGTCCCCCGGCGCACGCCTGGCCGGCCCGGCGATGATCGTCGAGGACGAGACGTCCACCTTCGTCAGCGATGCCTTCGACGCGTGGATCGACGGGCTTGGCTCGATCGTTATGGACCGCAAGGAGCGCATGGTATGAGCACCCTGATCGAGAAACAGATCATGTGGAATCGCTGCCTCGCTTTGGTGGAGGAGCAAGCCCAGGTTCTGCAGCGCACCGCATTCAGCACCATCGTCCGCGAGTCCGGTGACCTCGCCGCCGGGCTGTTCGACGCGCAGGGACGCATGATGGCGCAGGCCGTCACCGGCACGCCGGGCCACATCAATTCGATGGCGCTTGCGGTGGGCCACGTGGTCGCCAAACATCCGGTGGAGACGATGCAACCCGGCGACGTGTTCATCCATAACGATCCGTGGATCGGCACCGGGCACACCAACGACTTCTCCGTCACGACACCGTGTTTCCGCAACGGCGTGTTCGTGGGGCTGCTCGCCTGCAACTGTCACCTGATGGATATCGGCGGCATGCGCAACATGGGGCCGTCGCAGGACGTGTTCATGGAAGGGCTATTCATCCCGATCCTGCGCATCGTCGAGGCGGGGGTGGTGAACGAGACGCTGATGGCCATGATCCGCTCCAACACCCGTCTGCCGGTCGAGACCGAAGGGGATACCTACGCGCTGATCTCCTGCAACGAGATCGGCTGCGAACGCCTGGTCGAGATGATGGACGAGTTCGGTCTGGACAGCGTGGATGCGCTGGCCGACCACATCATCGACACCTCGCGCGACGCGGTCCTCGCTCGTATCCGTGAATTACCGCAGGGCACGTGGCATAGCACGCTGACCCTCGACGGGCAGGAGCACGAGACGGTGGTGCTGAAGGCGGCGCTGACCGTCTCGCACACCGGGATCGACGTCGACTACACCGGCTCCTCCGGCATGGTGCGGTTCAATTTCAACGTGCCGATCTGCTACACGCTGGCCTACACCTCCTATGCGCTCGGCTGCATCGTGGCGCGCGACATCCCGAACAATGCCGGCTCGCTGGAGCCGCGGCGCGTGACGGCCCCGGTCGGATCGATCGTGAACGCGGTGAAGCCGGTAGCGGTAGTGCAGCGCCATCTGATCGGGTTGATGCTGCCGGACCTGGTGTTCGGCTGCCTGCGCCAGGCGATCCCGGACCGGGTGCCGGCGGAAGGCGCGGGCGTGTTGTGGAACATCAACGGCTCCGGCCCGCGTCACAGCCCGCCTGTGATGGGTGACGACTTCCTGGTGAACATCGTCACCACCGGCGGGATGGGTGCGCTGCCGTCGCAGGACGGGCTGTCCGCCACCGGCTTCCCGAGCGGGGTGCGCGGCGGCCCGATCGAGATCTTCGAGTCGATGTCCATGCTGGTATTCTGGCGCAAGCAACTGCGTGAGGATTCCGGCGGCCCCGGCACCACGCGCGGCGGCTTGGGCCAGCATATCGAAATCGGCAATAGCCTGGACGAGGCGTTCACCTGCGGCACCGCCTATGAGCGGGTGGACCACCCGGCGCGCGGCTACGATGGTGGCCTCCCGGGTGCGCCCGGCTATGTCGGCCTGTCGTCGGGCAAGGTACTACCGGGCAAGGGTCGTCACCTGGTGCCGAAAGGCGAGCGGATCGTCATCAAGTCGCCCGGCGGCGGCGGCCTAGGAGATCCGCACGCGCGCGACCGTTTGCTCGTCCTGCAGGACCTGCAGAACGAATTGATTTCCGA
Organism: uncultured Acetobacteraceae bacterium; assembly: GCA_964247805.1. Taxonomy (GTDB): domain Bacteria; phylum Pseudomonadota; class Alphaproteobacteria; order Acetobacterales; family Acetobacteraceae; genus LMUY01. The sequence goes on from CAXTWC010000015.1 coordinate 28,440, forward strand.
CAAGTCGAGCCGCGCAAGCTACGGCCAGCCCTAACCACGTTTCCAAAGGACGACTGTCCTTTGGCGGGTGCAGGGCAGAGCCCTGCTAAGCTGGCCGAACGTTCCAGAACGTCGCAAACCCGCTCAGCAGGCCGGTAATGCGGGTGTTGTACGCCGTCGGCGACTGGAACTGGCCCAGCGGAATACTCGGCACATCAAGCATTGCCTGCCGCTGCAAGTCCATGCACACCTGCTTTTGCACCGCCTCGTTCGGTGCATCGAACCAGGCATCGCGCAGCGCCTCCAACTTCGGGCTGACGCACCAGCCGGGCCATCCCGCTGCATCGTTGCCGTTGCCGCGCATCGCATAGTGGTTGGAGGGGTTGAGGTGATCCTCACCTTCCCACCCCGTGAAGAAACAACTCCAGCCGCCCTGCGCCGCCGGCCCGCGATTGTTGCGCCGCTGCAGCATCGTGCCCCAGTCGGTCGCGACGTAGTCTACGGCCATGCCGGCCTGGTTCATGCTGTCCGCCATCACGTCGCCGATCGCCTTGAACTGTGGGTAGTCCGTCGCGATCAGCATGGTGACTTTCTCGCCGGCATAGCCCGCGGCCTTCAACATCTCCTTCGCGCGGCCGTAATCGCGCGGCCCTTGCAGTGGCTCCAACGCAACGGTGCTGGCCATTGGCGTGTTGGGGCAGAACACCCCATGGGGCGTGTAATACATCGACCGGTCGGAGCCGACGATGGCTTCCATGCAGGCTTGCTGATCGACCGCGTATAGCAGGGCCTGGAGCACCTTGGGGTTGTCGAACGGCGGCTGCAGATGGTTCGGCCGCATCATGTTGACGTCGCCGGCCGGATTGGTGTTCACGACTTTGATGCCGCGCTGCCGGGCGAGCAGCGGCAGCAGGTCTGCGGTCGGGTTCTCCCACCAGTCCTGCTCGCCGGACTGCATCGCGGCAACCTTGGTTCCGGCGTCCGGCATCGTCGTCCACTCGACCCGGTCAAAATACGCGATCTTCGGACCCGCGGTCCATTCCGGCGTACCGCCCTGCCGTGGCAGGTATTTGTCGAACTTCTGGTAGACGTTGAGAGCCCCGGGCACGCGCTCGTTTGCCACGAAGCGGAAGGGACCGCTGCCGACCATCTCGGTGATCTGGGTGAACGGGTCGGTCTTCGCCAGGCGCTCCGGCATCATCACCGGGTTCGGGGTCGTAGGCTTCCCGAGCGCTTGCGGCAGTAGTGGAAATGGCTTCTTGAGCTTGAACTGGATGGTCTTGTCGGTCGGGGCCGAGAGCTCGTCGGTTGCCGCCATCAACGCCCCGCCGAACGCATCTCGCGCCGCCCAACGCTTTATGCTGGCGACGCAATCCCGCGCCAGCACCTTCTCGCCGTCATGCCAGAACAGCCCGTCGCGCAACGTCAGCGTCCAGAGCTTGCCGTCATTCTCGACGGTATGGCCGGCCAGCATCTGCGGCGACGAGGTGAACGTGCCATCCTGCCCGTACAGCGTGTCGAACACCATGTAGGCGTGTCCGCGCGTGACGTTCGCCGTCGTCCAATGCGGGTCGAGAAAGGCGAGGTCGATCTGCGGGATGAACTTCAGCGTGGACGCAGCAGCAGCGCGGACGATCGACGGCAGCGCAAGGCCGGCGGTTGCGCCCGCGAGCAGCGTACGCCGCCTCATGACTTTAGTCCTGTGGTCGATTGCATGCTCGGCGCTCCTAAAGGAGTGACCGCGTTCCCCGAGCAAAGCCTATCATCAACGGCACGGTCACGGTCAACAGTCAGATCAGGCCCGTGTCGACGCAAGCCGCGAACGAAGCGCCACGCTGGAGCGCACCGCCCGACAGCATGGCTTCGCGCAAACGGACGAAGCCTTGCTCGAGCAGCGACGCATCCCCGTTCCATAGGTCGAGGGCACGGTAACGATCGATGCAGGAAGCCACCAGCGACGCCGGCAAGTCGGGGAAATACGGCTGCAAGTGCGGAGCTACTTCGCTACCCGGCGTGCGCGCCAGCCATCCGAGTGTCGCCGTCATGGCCCGTGTCATCGCTGTCAGCTCCGGGCGCCGCTGCTGCAGGGTTGCCCGGCGGGCGACGAAGGTGGTGTAGGCGGTCGGTCCGCGCGTGGCCGCCGCATACCAAAGATGGCCCGCGCCGTCCCGCAGCAACTCTTCGGCATACGGTTGGAACAACTGCACGGCGTCGATGTCTCCCCGCCGTAACGCCGCCGCACTCTCCGCCATCGTCATGTTCGTGCGGCGGTTTACCTTAGCGGGATCGATGCCCGCCCGCCGCAGATCGTCTTGCAGGCAGAGCCATGGGGTAGGGACCTCCGCCACGGTGGCGAGCCGAACCGCCGCGAGATCGGCGACCGTGAAGCCGGGCGCCGGCGTGCGGCCAACGATGAAGAACGGATCGCGACACACCACGGGTTGGAAGCATTGCAGGTCGCAGGCAGGATCCCCCTCGTGCAGCAACAGGACACGCAGCGGCCCGCCCCACATCACATCGACCGTGCCCTCCCGGAGCGCGCGGCTGGACGCCTCGGGGCTCGGCGACGCTTGCAAGCTGACCGAAACCCCTTCCGCCGCGTACGCCCCGGTCGCGTGCGCCAGGTAGAACGGGGCGTAGAACAGCGCCCGAAAATTCTCGCTGACGATCAGGCCTTCTGGCATCGGCAGACTCTCCCTAAGCCGGGCTTACTCAACTGGCGCCGAGCAACGACAGATCATCGTGGATCTCGTCCAGCACGGCGCGGACATGGTCGTTGAACCGCGGCGTGGTCGGGTCGCGTGGCCGGGGCAGATCGACGGGCAGGATGCGGCGGATCCGGCCAGGCCGCGGCGTCATGATGACGATGCGGTCGGCCAGGTAGATCGCCTCCTCGACACTATGCGTCACGAACAGCACGGTGGAGCGATACAGCGACCAAACCCGCAGCAGCTCCGCCTGCATCACCCCGCGCGTCTGTGCGTCCAGGGCGCCGAACGGCTCGTCCATCAGCAAGGTCTTCGGGCGCGTGGTCAACGCGCGGGCGATACCGACCCGCTGACGCATGCCGCCGGAGAGTTCGTGCGGGTATTTTGTCCCGAACCCGGTCAATCCCACGGTTTGGATCAGCTCGTCGGTGATGCGCCAACGCTCTGGAGCAGACACGCCGCGGGCCTTGAGGTTGAACGCCACGTTGGTGCGCGCCGTCATCCAGGGGAACAACCCGTGCTCCTGAAACACCACGCCGGCGTCGGGATGCGGCCCGGCGAGGCGTGCATCCCCCACCCGCACCGTGCCGGCGGTGGGCGTTTCCAGACCGGCCAGGATTTTCAGCAGGGTCGACTTGCCGCAACCGGATACGCCGAGCAGGCACACGAACTCGCCAAGGTCCGCCTGCAGGTCGATGTGTGCGAGGGCCGTGACCTGCTCCCCCCGGCGGCTATAGGTTTTACTGACGCCGTCCAGCGTGATGTAGGGCGCGGCGGATAAGGGAAGCTTGGCAGCCGCGCTCATGCCGCCAACACCAAGCCCTCCTGCCAGCGGCAGAACGACCGTCGCAGGACATGGATGAGCTGGTCGAACACCAAGCCGATCGTGCCGATCACCAGGATGCCGGCGACGACCTCGTCCGGCCGGAACACCATCTGGGCGTACAGGATCAGGTAGCCGAGGCCCGACTTCACGGCCATCATCTCGGCCGTAACCACGGTTAGCCAGCCAGCGCCGGTGGCGAGGCGGAACCCGGTCAGGATCGAGGGCAGGGCGCTCGGCAGCAGGATGTCGCGCAGTACGAGCAGGTCGTTGGCACGGGCTACCTGAGCCACCGAGAGTAAGGTGCGCTCGACATTGCGCACGCCGAAGATGGTGCTGATCAGCAGCGGCCAGAACGATGCGAACCAGATCAGGATGATGGCCGGGCGATCGCCGATGCCGAAGAACATGATGGCAAGCGGGATCAGCGCGATGGCGGGGAAGCAGCGGAACACCTGGATCGTCCAGTCCATCAACCGGTCGACCAGCGGATAGCGCCCGACCAGCAGGCCGAGCGGCACCGCCGTGACGAAGGCCAGCCCTACGCCGACGATCACGCGCACCACGCTTGCCTCGGTGTGGCGCAGCATCAGCCGCCACTCGTCGGTGAACACGGCGCCAACTTCGCCGGGTGAGGGGAACAGCGCGGTGGAGTAGATGCCGGCGCGGGACGCGATCTCCCACGCCAGCAGCAACAGGGCGAGTGGGATCAGGCCGAGCGGGAGCCGCCTCATGCCGCTTCGATCAGGCTGGTGTCGATGAATTGGTGCCAGTCGGGCAGATGCTGCGCCATCTTGGCATCCAGCATCATGCTGCCGAGCGCCTCCACCTGCTGATGGAAGACCGGGCCGGAGTCTGACGCGTAGAACACGTTTTTCAAGGACTGCACGGCCACGTCCATCGGCATGTTGAGCGTCTTGACGATGGTTTGGGCGGCGAGGCTGCTGTCGTGCGCCAGGTCTGCGGTGGCCGCCTTGTGCGCGACGATCAGCGCGCGGGTGAGATCCGGATTCTTGGTCACGTAATCGGGCGTCGCGATCACGCCGAGGTTCAGGCGGCCCATGGGCGTGTCGTAGGGCTCCCACACCGGATGCCCCCACCCGTTCATGGCGATGTAACTGGCATGCGGTTCGAACGCCATCGCCGCATCCACGTCGCCGCGCTGCATGGCGATCGGCATGGCGCTGTTGTCCATGCCCAGCACGTCGACATCGTCGAAGATGCCTTCGTGCTTCAGCTTCCACTGCAGGCAGATGTGCGAGATGCTGGCGGTCTGCACCGCGACTTTCTTGCCCTTGAGGTCGGCGACGCTGTTCACCTTCGGGCCGCCGATCAGGTACCAGCCGCCGTCAGTCGCCTTGGACAGCAGCACGAGGGGCGTTCCCCGTCCGGCCAGGCCGATGGCCGCGTTGATGCCGCCGTAGCCGATCTGGATATCGCCCGACGCCACCGCCTGCATGCGTTGCACGATGTTGGGGAACACGACGATCTCTGCCGCGATCCCCACCTTCTTCAGGTAGTCCGGGAGCACGAAGGAGGCCATGTTCGGCGCCCCCAGGATGGTACCGATCTTTATGCTCGGCGCCTCGGCCGCCCTGAGGATCGCCGGCGTGGCAAGCAACGCGGTGGTACCAAGGACGCGGCGGCGGCTGATCATCGTTAGTCCTCTTGGCAAGCCCTTAGGTGGAGCTACGCAAAAAGCGGACCAGGGCCACGCCGGATGGTGCACCACTTAATCGAGGCACCGCCGCCCGATACGCTGCCTCGCCTGCGCAATGCGGGCATGAACGTCATGCTCGGTCCGGATCCGTTCACGCCCTCGATCGAACTCGACGAGAGCGTGAACTTTACGCAAGCTTGAACGATCAAGCGCGAACAGTGCAGCGCCGCCGGCGACGAGCTGCCCTTCCTGGCCCAGATAACCGAAATGATGCCGCGGCTGTTGAGGAGTCCCGATGCCCTGCACTTGGCCGACATCGTGGCGTTCCGGCAGGGGCGGCGGGCCAATGCGCTGGCCTTGGTGCGGCGGTCGCTGGCGTTGGGAGTGAACACGCCGCTGTACTGGCGCAACATCTGCGAGGGGCTGCGCGTCCAGGGCCTGCTGGACGTGGCTGTCGATGCCGGTCGCCGGGCGGTGCTGTTGAACCCGGCTGTGCTCAGCGCCCAATGACGCGCTGAGCATGCCGAAGTCACAGTTCAGCTGAACAGAATCAGCTACACTGGGCCTACGCGGCGCGCGGAACCTTCATGACATGCGACAATCGCCGCCGGATCGCCTCCAACTCGTAGCCGCGGTCGATCCTGGGCGCATAAAAGCAGCCTGGCGGCGGCGCGTCGGGATAGAGCGACGCGAACTCCAAGGCATTGTGGAACATGCCGCGGCTGTCATCGTCCAGGAAACTTTCGGACGGCACTCCCTCGGCCATGATCACGTCGTGCGTTTCGAGCTCGACGTGGAAATAGTCGATCCGATCAAACCCACGCTCTTGCGTGATGGAGTGGCCGTTGACGAGGCAACGCGCCGGAATCAGCAATCCGTCCAAAAACATCGCGTGCGCCGGTGAGACCAGCAGGTCGCGGTGCGGCAGGCCTTGGCCCAGCGAGCCGGCGGTGAAACGCACGGGTTGCAACGCCGGGTTGGCCATCACGAAACGCTGGGCGTAGCTGCGGCGGCCGATCCATTTCACCGGACGTGCCTCGCCGGACGCGGTGCAAACGAGGTCACCGATCGACAGCGCCTGCACCGCAACCGGCCCGCTGGGCGTGGCGATGGCGGTGTCGCGGCAATAGCAGGCCGGCGTGGCCGTGAAGGCGTGCTCGCCGAAATTCGTGTCGTCCGCGACGCCCACCAGCGTGCCGCCGTTGTTGATGCCGAAGATCTCGACGTCCGGCGAGCCCGGGATGGTGAAGCTGCTGACCACCCCGCCGGACTCGGTGAAGCCATCGAAGTCGAAGGTGTTGCCGTCGATGTAGTAGCCGGCGACAGTGCCCGCGTCGTTGATCGACGTCACCACCAGGCCCTCGTTGCCGGCGACGGTGAAGCTGCTGATCACGCCCAGCGTGTCGGTGAACCCGCTCGTGTTGCCGTCGGCGCCGAGGAACGTGCCGGCCACCGTGCCCGCCGTGTTCACCGCGTTGATCGTGGTCTGCGTGGAGCCGGTGGGATCGACCGTCGTGACGGTGCCCGCGACGTCGATGAAGCCGTGCTGCACGTCGCTCGCATCGTAATAGTCGCCGACGATGGTGCCGCCCGCGTTGATGGCGGAGATGGTGGTGGTCTCGGCCCCGGTCAGGCTGAGCACCGACACCACGCCCGAGGCCGCGTTGCCGATGAAGCCGGCCGAGTTGTATTCGCCCACCACGGTGCCGCCCGCGTTGATGGCGATGGGGATCACCTGGACGCCCGCCGGGTCGGCGAAGGTGGTCTGCACGCCGGCGGAGTTGGTGACGAACCAGTCCACCGCGGTGCCGCCCGAATCCACACCGTAGCCGACGAAGCTGCCGCCGTCGTTGACCGCGGTGACGTCCGTCGTCGGGTTGGTGCCGTCGTCGATGGTGGTGATCACCCCGCCGACATCGGTGAACCCGTGGGTGTTGAAGCTGGAGTCGAAGTAGGTGCCGACCACCTCGCCCGCGTTGTTGGTGTAGGCGGACAGTACGGTGGCGCCGGAACTCGGGTCGATCGGGTAGGTGACGGTGTAGGTTGTGCCACTCATGAGGGTGCTCCTTGGGTTAGCGTGAGGGTCGAGGCGGTCCGGGTCTCGTCGAACAGCAGCAGCCGCCCGGCGTTGCCCAGCCCCAACAGGGTGCTGAAATTGTGCAGGAGGGCAGCGACGATCGCGCCCTCCGCTCCCAGCAACCCGGCAGCGGCGGCGGCGATCAGCAGGACGGTCCAGCCCAGCCCGATCGCCACGTTGACGTGGATGGTTCGCCGGCACAGGCGGCTCAGGCGGATGGCGGTGCCAAGGCGGCGCAGGTCGCTGCCCATCAGCACCAGGTCGGCCGAGGCGAGGGCGGCATCCGTGCCACCGGCGCCCATGGCGATGCCCACCGCACCGGCCTTCAGTGCCAGCGAGTCGTTGATGCCGTCGCCGACCACCAGGGGGTGATGGCCGGCGTTGATCTCGGCCAGCACGCGGGCGAGCTTGCCCTCCGGCAGCATTCCCGCCTCGAAATCGGCAATGCCCACCGCGTCGGCGACCCGGCGCGCCACGGCGGCACGGTCGCCGGTCAGCAACACCTGCCGGTCGAGCCCCAGCCCCACCAGTTCCGCGACGGCAGCACGGGCCTCCGGGCGGGCCTGGTCGGCGAACAGCAGCCAGCCGAGGAAACGCCCGTCCAACGCCACCCCCGCCATGGGGCCGTCATGCGCGGGCGCGTCCGGGATGGCGATGCCGAGCGCCGCGAACAGCGCTGGCCGTCCGAGGGCTGCGACGGCCCCGGCGGGGGCGCCACAATCGGCGGCGGTCAGCCTGGCCGTCATGCCCTGGCCACCCGCCTCGTGCAGGTCGGCCAAAGCGAGCGTGTGCGGGGCCAGCGACCCGGCGGCGCGGCTCACCGGATGGTTGCTCGCGGCGCCCAAATTCGCCGCGACCCGGCGCAGCACAACGTCGTCCGCGCCGTCCGTCGGTAGCGTCGCCACCAGGGCCAGCGCGCCGGTGGTGATGGTGCCGGTCTTGTCGAACACGACGGAGGAGACCTCGGCCAGGTGCTCCAGAAAGGCCGCGCCCTTGATCAGGATGCCGTGGCGGGCCGCAACCGCGATCGCCGCGACCGCCGTTGCGGGGGCGGCCAACACCAGCGCGCACGGGCAGGACGCCACCAGCACCGCCAGCATCACCGAGCCGTTGCCGGTCCAGAACCAGGCGATCGCCGCGATCAGCAGCACCAGGCCCATATACTGGCCGGCGTGCTCGTCCAGCAGCCGGGTCAATGGCGGCTTGGCAGTCTCGGCTTCCTGCATCAGGGCGATGATGCGGCCCAGCGTGGTCGCCTCGCCCACCCGTTCGACCGACATCTCCAGCCAGCCATCGGTGTTCAGCGCCCCGGCGGCGGCGTGCGCGCCGGGGGCCACGTCCACCGGTTCGGATTCGCCGGTCAGCGCCGCTACGTCCAGGCTGGCCTGCCCGCGCAGTACGATGCCGTCCGCAGGCACCCGGTCGCCGGCGCGCAGTTCCACGACGTCGCCGGGCTGCAGCGCGCTCGTGTCAACTGCCTCGGTTGTGCCGTCCGAGAGGATGCGTCGCGCGGTCGTGGCGGTGAGGCGGCCGAGGGCGCGGATCGCCTCCTGGGAGCCGAGCAGGCTGCGCTCCTCCAGCACGTGCCCGGCGGTCATGACGATCGGCAGCAGGGCCGCGGTCAGCAGGTCGCCGCTGGCCCATGCCGCGATCAGCGCGAGCGCCACCAGCCGGTCGGTGATGCCGTGCAGGCTGGGATGGCGCAGGCTGTGCCAGGCGGCGGACAGCACGGGTACCGCGACCATCGCCGCCGCCACGCCGGCCACCAGGTCGGACAGCGCCCGTTGCTCGATCAGCCGCAGCCCGACCGCCACCAGCAGCAGGCAGGCCGCCACCAGGGCCAAGGTCAGCCGCAGTCCGAGCATGAACCGCTCCGAGCGGATCAGCAGCGGGCGAGACGTCGCCGGCATTGCGCCGATCGTGGTGACGCTCATTTGCTGGCCGGCAGCAGGAGGCGGTTGCCGCCCGCCCCATCCACGACCACGACCTGGCCGGCGCTGTTCAGGATGGTCGCGACCCGGCTGCGATAGGCGTCCTGCAGCAGCCCCGCCCGCGCCGGTCGTGCTGCCTCCGTCTCCAGCGCCAGCACCGGGGAGACCTCGGCGGTCGCCGCGCTGATGCGTTCCGCCGCGGCAGCCTGGGCGGCGTCCAGCACGCGGCGCGACTCGCGGTCGGCTTCCTGCCGGGTACGCAGCGCTTGGGTGTGGGCGAGGGCGAGCCCCTGGTCCGACACCTGCTCCGCCACCAGCAGCGCGTCGAAGGCGAGCTTGGCTTGCGGCGGCAACCAGGCGGTCAGGTCGATTCGGTCCACCATGATGCCGAGCGACGCGCCCGTGTTGCCCAGAGCCGTCAGCCGCGCGTTCAGCAACTCGAGCAGGTCGTCGCGTACCTTTTGGCGGATCGCGGCCACCGTCTGCATGGCTTGCCCGGCGCTGCGGTCGGGTTGGGCGACGAGGAAATCGTCCAGCGACTGCCGGCCGGCGACGTCTATGGCGGTGGTGCGGAACAGCCGGTCCAGCGCCGGGCCGACATGGTCGCGCGCCACCACGTAGGCCGCCGGGTCGGTGATGCGGTAGGTCAGGGTCGCGTCCAGCAGCACGGCATTGCCGTCGCCGGTGAGGTACGCACCGGCCGCGCCCTGCATCGGCACGCCCATCGCCTGGGTGTAGATGTCGTCGAGCCCCGGGCTGCGCGGTTGGGCCGCGACCGTCTGGCTGATCTGCTGCGACGGGCCCGGCAGGATCGTCACCGTCTCGAACGGCGGCGGCAGGGCCAGCAGCAGCCCGGAATCCTGCACCCGCACGATCGCGCCGAACCGGAACACCACGGCGCTGCTATCCGGGGGCACGCGCCGGATGTTCGACCCCAGCCACACAGCCGCCATCAGCAGAGTCACCACATACAGCCCGCGCAACCCCAGGCTGACGGATTGGACGACCGGGCCGCTTCGGAGGGAGCGTGCGCTCACGGCGCCCCTGCCAGGTGCGTGCTCTGGACGCTGTCCGGCGGGCTGTTCAACAGCGACGGCCCATCAACCAGCGCGTTGAACGGCGCCGCATCGGTGCGCAATACCAGCCGCGAGTTGGTGCCGATCACCGACGCCACCGTGTCCAGCGAGCGCAACAGCAGGTACAGCTTCGGGTCCGCGTTGAAGGCGCGGGCGTGAATGGTGGCGGCCTGTTTCTGCGCGGCGGCCTCGATCCCGGCGGCCTCGGCGCGGGCGGACGCGACCTGGATACGCGCGTCCCGCTCGGCATCGGCCCGGATGGCGGCGGCCTGGCGCAGGCCCTCCGCGGTGCGTTCGGCTGCCACGGTCTCGCGCTCGGCGCGCATGCGGGCGACGGTGGCGCTCAGCGTTTCCGCGGGCAGGCTCAGGCGCTCGATGCCGACCTGGCGCACCTCGATGCCGTACACATCGTGCAGCCGGGCGGCGATCTGCTCGCCGAGCTTGGCCTCGAACTCGCTGGTGCGGATGCGCGCCGGGTCGGTGTTGACCAAGTCAGCCAGGTCGAACGAGCTGGCGGTGATGTGCAGCGCGGCGCCGAGGAACGAGCGGATCTGCCGCGCCGCCTCGTCCGGCTGGTTGCGGACGGAGCGCAGGAAGTGGCGCACGCCCTCCGCGTCGGCCGGCACCTGCCAGGCGACGTAGGCCTGCAGCAGCACGCGCAGGCCGTCGCGGGTGCCGACATCCTGTTGGCCAGACGACGTCGTCTTGAGCCGCAGATCGACCGGGATGCTGGCGTCGATCGGCGGCGGTAGCGTCCAGGCGAGGCCCGGTTCCACCAGCACGCGGGACGGGTCGCCGAAGCGGGTCACGACCACAGCCTCCCCGGCGGGCACGCTGACCAGGCAGGCGGAGGCGACGGCGCCCGCCACGATCACGCCCGCCAGCGCGAAACGCAGCGCGCCCATCAGGCCGGAGGCGGGGGCGGCCTCGCTGTCGTGGTGATGGTGATGGTCGTGGCCGGCGTGGCTGTGATTGTGGAACATGCGGCTAATCCGGATCTACGTTGCCCGTGGTCTTCGCGGCGTCGGCGAAGGGGCGCAGGTCGATGACAGGGGCCGTGCCGGGGGCAACACGGTGGTCGAGGATGGTCAGCGGGCTGTGCGACAGCCCCGCCGAAAGGTCCTGGAAGTAGCGCTCCAGCAAAAAGGCCTGCCCGCCGGCGGCTTGCGCGGCCTGGTCCCCGGCGAAGCGGCGTCCGTCGCCATCGGCGGCCGAGACGGTCTCCGCCGCGGCCGCACGGGACTTGTCCAACGCGTCCCAGGACTGTTCGCGCGCGAGGCTTGCGGTGCCCTTGGCGCGGCCGGTCTCGGTGGCGATGCCGGTGTTGGCGATGATCTCCGCCGCCTGCACCGCGTGATAGGCGGCAGCGGCGGCGGCGGGGGGATGCACCGCCTCCACGGTGACGGACACGATCTCGAGCCCGGTGCGATCCCGGTCCAGCGCGGGTGCCAGTGCTGCCTGCAGGTCGGCCGCCATGTGTTCGCGGCGCTCGTCGAGCACGCTGTCCAGGGTGCGGCCGGCGAAGAAGCGGGAGACCGTCTGGCCCGCCAGCGTCCGCACCAGCAGGTCCGGATCCGACACGCTATAGGCGGCGTGCACCGCGTCCGCGTCGGTCAGCCCGATGCGATACAGTATCAGGATGTCGGCGCTCATCACCTGGAAGCTTTGCCCCGAGGTGCCGCTGCCAGCGATCAGCCAATCCGCCTCGCTCGGGTGGGGCTTGTCCCACAGACGGTCGGCGTCGATGGGAGCGGGAGCATCGGCGGCCACCAGGGGTGCGGCGGGCGCATCACCGCCGAGCGGGATCTCGTGCACGGCGCCGAAATCCACCGAACGCACCCGGGCCATCGGCCAGGGCAGGGTCACGTGCAACCCCGGCTGCAGCACGGCGACGGGCTTGCCGAAACGTTCGTAGACGCCGCGGCCGTCCAGCGGCAGCAGCACGACGCCGCTCAGCCCCCAACAGGCCAGCCCGGTGAGTACGGTCGCCGGCAGGGCGGCGGTGCGGAGGAAGGACAGGGCCCAGCTGCGTGAGAAGTCGAGGCCGAAATGCGTCCGCAGCGGTTCGGCCGCGGTGCCGGGGCGCAGCAGCCAGCCGGGCAGCGACGCCACCAGGCTGCCGATCGGGGCGCGCGTGTTGGCAGGCTCGGTCGGCGGCTGGAACCAGCGTGCCAGGCCGCGCGCCACGAGTTCGGCCGATTGCAGTGCCAAGCACGCCGCGGCGATACCGGCGACGTAGGCGGTGCCGGTAACCCCCTGGGCACGGAACGCCTCGATCGCGGCGGCGACCAGTGCAGCCACGACCGGCACGGCCAGCAGGCGGCGCAGGGCGGGCGCTTCCGGCAGCACCAACGGCGGCACGGCGGCAACGAAGCGTTCGGCCACCAGTGCGGGGAAGGCTAGTAGGGCAACGAGCCCGGCCAGCACGGTGGCGAGCGCCGGGTCGACGGCGGGTCCGGGCGGCCAGCCGCGCAGGTGCCAGGCCGTGAAACCGGCCAGCGCCGCCAACAAGGGCAGCAAAACCCCCTGCGCCAGGCGCCCCGTGCCACTAACACGCTTCTCCCTCTCCCGTCCTTCACGGGAGAGAGCCCTTCGCACACGGAACATCGAGGGTGTCGAGGCACTCGCACCCTCACCCCGGCCCTCTCCCGCCCGCGGGAGAGGGAGAAGGTCTCGCTCGAGCCGGGCGCGCCAAAAGCGCCGCGACCCAGTGACCAGGCAGACGGATCCGACGGACGCCGTCGCCAACAGCG
>CAXTWC010000015.1:41546-46380 GCA_964247805.1 uncultured Acetobacteraceae bacterium
ACGGAAACAGCGGCGTAGCTGACGGTGAGCCGAAGCAGCAGGCGGTGGGTTCGATCGAGCAACCCCTGGGACGGCAGGTCCCAGGGGGGCTCGGTGGCCGGCACGGCGCCTACTCCGTCAGCTCGTGCAGGACAGGTTGCGGTTGTTGAACTGGATCACGCAGCGACCGTGCGGCGTGCCTGTCAGGTCATACAAATTGACCACGTAGCCGCCGGTGATCAGGTCCAGCACCGCGAACCCGAACTCCGACGTGTCCGACGTGCTGGTGATCGGGGCGGCGCTGCCAGCACCCGGCATGGTGTAGGTCGAACCGGGTGTCGTGCTCGGGACGTAGGTCGGATCCAGCAAGGTGCCGCTGTCGCCGACGACGAGCTGCGGCGCATAGGCGGCGTTGTTCAGCTTCACCGCCTGGAAGTTATGGATGTGACCCGACAGCAGCAGCTTGATCGGCTGCGGCACGCCATTGGCGAACAGCGCCTGCTCGTCCTCGTCGCCGCCATTGGTGCTCTGCGAGGTGCCGGTGCCAGTGGTCGCCGACAGGCCGTACGTGGGCTTGTGCGTGACGAAGATGGTGTTCGCCGGCAAGGACGGCTGGATGGCCGAGAGCTGGGCCTGATACATGCTGACGTCGCTCGACGTCACGGCGGTGTCGTTGGCGTAGCTGCTGTCGAACATCAGCAGCGTGGCCTGCCCGACGGCCACCAGATACGGGGCGGTGAAATCATACGTCGACCCGGCGGTGCAGGTGAACGAGGCGGCGTTGTACGCGGACGGATCGAGCAGCGTGAACCAGCCCTTGTTGCCGCGCGCACAGCTCTCATGATTGCCGCGTGTCAAAGCGAGCGGGGCGGCTGACATCATGGCCTGCGCCGGGGTGAACCAGTCGGCGTTCCAGCTGGTCCACTGGTCGCCATAGGGCGAGCCGCCGCAGCCGGTCGTCGTGCCATTGCCGGCGTTAGCGGCCGGGCAGGCGCTCTCGCGATAGTAATAGTCGCCGACGTGCACGATCAGGTCCGGCACGAAGGAGGCGACGAAGTTCGAAATGCGGGCCAGCGGGAAGGCCGACGGGTCGTTGCAGGCCTGGATGGCGGTGCCCTTGATCCGGCAGCCAGTATCGCCGACTACGACGATGCGGCGCGGGTTCGGGGTCGGCAGCTTCATCTGCACGCCGTCGATCACCGCGGAGGTGTGGCCCATGCCGATCGACGCTTCGCACTCCAGCACGGGGAAAGTGGAGTTGGGGGCGGAACGCTGGTTCAACGTCACCGCGGTGCCGTCCACCGACAGCGACGGGCAAGAAGTGCTGCTCGTGATAGCGCGGGCAAGGACGGTGTTGTTCGGGCCGTATTGAACCCAGCGGTTCAGCGTCTGCCCGTGGGCCGCTTGAACGCCGAGGCCCAGTCCGACCAGGGCGAGAGTACCGAAAGCGTGCCGCACGTTGTTAAACCCGAAATGTTGCTGGCGGCAATTTGAGCCGAACAGATCGCTAAGTTGTGAGACATTTACGAGAAAGCTTCGCCAAGCTCGGCAGCGCGCCTTCAGGTCTGTAACAAAACCTTCGCGCGATCCGATATTGCCTCGCAGGCGCTCTGCCGTTCAACAAATGCTCTCCGGCAAGGGACGCGACCGATGCAAATCATTCACACACCCAAGCTCGGCGTTCGCTACTGGGGCCTCCTATCGGTCGCCAGCGTGTTGGGCGCCGACATCGGGGATTTCGTGTCGCACGATCTGCATGGCGGACACTGGCGCGGGCTGGCTCCGATGGCCGTGGTGCTGGCCGCGATCCTCTTCACCGAGCGGCGCTCCAGAACCCGAACCGAAGCGTTCTACTGGCTGGCGATCATCACCGTCCGCACGGCAGCCACCAATCTCGCCGACCTGGCGACGCACGACGGACAGATCTCCTATGGTTGGGTCGTGGCCGTGCTGGCGACGCTTCTGACCCTGCTTGTCGGACTGAGCCATCGGCGCACCGAGCCGTCCGGTACCCTGCCAAAAACAGGCGGAGCCTATTGGCTCGCCATGCTGCTGGCTGGCACGCTCGGCACCGCGATCGGCGACGGGGTAGCCGATGCGCTCGGTCTCGGCGTGACAATGGGCACGGCATTGCTCGGTAGCTTAACCGGCGTGCTGTTCGTCTTCCGCGCGTGGCCGGCGGCGGCAATCACCGTGGGCTACTGGCTGACGGTCGTCGCGGTACGCGCCGCCGGCACGACGCTCGGCGATTGGGGGGCCCACAGCTTCGGCCTGGAACTGGGCACGCTCTGCTCCGGTGTGGCGTTCCTGGCCTGCTATGTCCTGCTGCCGCGGTCCGAGGCCGCGGTCCGGCCGTCCCTCCAAGCCGGATGACTTGAAGTTCACTGCAAAGCTTCGATCGGGAGCGCCCATAGCAGCCCGCCGTGTGACCAAAGCGCGTTCTTGCCGCGAGGGAGCTGCAGCTTCGACGCGGAGCCGACGTCGCGGTCATAGATCTCGCCGTAATTTCCCACCGCCTGGATTGCCGAGCGGAAGGCAGTATCCGGGAGGTTCCACTGCGACGCGATCCAAGGCGTGGCACCAAGCAGGCGCTGCGTGGCGGGGTCGGCATTTTCCGGGACGGGGGCAGCGGCACTGGCCTGGCTAATGCCATGCTCCTCGGCTTGCAGCAGGATCCAGACACTCCAGTCGATGAGCGCCTTCCACTGTGGATCACCCGCCCGGATCGCGGGTGCGAATGGATCCACCGAGATGGTCTCGGGCAGCACGTCGAACTTCGTGGCATAAGCATGGAACGCCGAGCGCGCATTCGCCATCCACGAGATGTCGCCAGTGATCGCGTCGCAATGGCCGCCGACGAAAGCCGCTTCCATTTCGCCGCGCTCGCTATAGGGGAAGCGTGCCTCCTTCACAGCGAGCCGCGGCTCCAGCTCGTCGTACAGGGTACGCTCGGCCGGTGAGGCGTTGATAAAACAGACATGCCGGCCGGAGAGGTCGGCGAGGTGATCGATGCCGCTGGTTTTTGCCACCAGGAAACCCTGGCCGTCGAACAGGATGGGCGGCCCGAACTCCACATTATAGGATCGTCCTATGATGGGGTTTGGCGTCGCCCCGTACAACACATCGATCTTGCCGTCGCGCACCGCGGCCAGCCCACTGGGTTCGTCCGACAACGTTGTAAATGCAACCGCGGTGGGCTTGCCGAAGATCTCGGCCGCCAGGGCGCGGCAGAAATCGGCGCCGAATGCCGACAGGTCACCGTGGGTGTCGGCCTCGGAGTAGTCGTCGACGTCGGTGATGACGCCGCAGCGGAGGGCACCCGCCTTGCGCACGTCGTCCAGTGTGGCGGCGCTGGCTCCCGACGCTCCCCACAGCGCGAGCAACGCCAGGCATCCGGGTAGCAACAAGCGGGAAACCATTATCTCTCCGTATCACATAAAGAAAAGGGGGACCGGCGATCGCCGATCCCCCCTCTACGCACGAGGTCAGTAGCTCAGGGCGTCCAGTTACCGGACGTCGGCGTGCCCGGCGTCGTGGACGGCCGCGGGTTGAAGTCGACCGGCGCCGGGTCGACCAGCGCACCGTTCTGATAGTCGGTCGGAACGATGTTCAGCGTGTAGCAACCCCCCACCGCGTAGTGCGGCAGCGTGGGGGTCGTCCCCGGCAGGATCTCGGCATACGACGCCGGCAGGGGAGGCGTCGTCCCCATCAGGCGCGCATTGTCGAATGCCGGCAACATGTCACCGACGCCTGGAACCACGGCATCGGCTGGGCCTACGTAGTCCTGGTTGAATTGCGACTTGCCGAGCGCGAAACCCTTCTTCTCGTCCGGCAGGTTGGCCAGCGGGGTCAGGTTGAACAGCTTGTCGATGAACTTGATGATCGAGCTGTGTTCGGAGTTCTGCCCAACCAGCACGTGCGACTTGCCATACGGCGAGATCACGATCGTCGGGATGCGCGAGGCCGGCTCCAGCGGGTTGCCTTCGGGGTCGTTGACACGGCTGGGGACCGCCTGGTGGTCGTACATGCCATCGGTCTCGTCATACGAGATGATGATGGCGCTGTCCTTCCAGTACGGGCTCGCAGCGATGGCGTTGACCTCGTCGGCCAATAGCTGCTCCGAGATCTGGGCGTCGGAATAGCCAGGGTGGTCATCGCTGCCCGTGAAGGCTGCCTGCACGGCCGGGTTCGGGTCGACCGGCTTCAGCTTGTCGTTGTTGCCGTAGCCGCCGCGAACGTAGAACACGCCGCCGCCGCTGCCGAGCGTCTGATTGCTGACCGAGGTGAAAAAGTCCTGCAGCCCGAACAGATGCGCCTGGGCGACCGGGGCATTGTCCGCCACGTAGCCGAAATACTGCGGCGCGTCGTGGTGGATGATGTAGTCGCTGTGGCTCGCGGTGCCGGCTGGATCGGTCGGCTCGTGGTCGTAGCCTTCCTGGAACCAGCCCCAGTTGGTCGGCTTGTTGCCGTCGCCGGCGATGCGCAGGATGTCCTGTTGGACATCGAGCAGGTCGAGCGCCGGATTCGGGTCGCTCGCCACCGTCTTCTGGATGGCCTTGCCCATGAACGACAGCGGCAGGCTGGCGTAGGTCTGGTTCAGCCCGGGCTTGGCCGGGTTCTCGTCACCGGCGTTGTACGGCGGCTTCACCGGCGAGGTGTCGAGGTTGGAGCCGGGGAACGGGCCCACGTCGCCCGTAATTGGTACGCCGGCGCTGTTCGCCACGGTGGGGCTGGCCGTGTTGTTGCTGCCCTCGCCCGGGTGCAGCGCCCACTGCGTCAAGCCCGACTGGCCGGCGATCATCGCGAGCGCGTTCGGGGTGGAGGGGCCGGTCACCGTCATGTGGAAGTTGTCGAA
>CAXTWC010000016.1:0-40850 GCA_964247805.1 uncultured Acetobacteraceae bacterium
TTTGCCGGGCTTGGGGATAGCCCGCCGGCGCCGGGTGAAGGCCAGGCGCTAAGCTCGTTGTTCGAAGCCGACCGCACTGTCGATATCTCGGCGGCGATCGATGCGATGGAGCAAATGGGTTATCGTAGCTTCGGGATCCAGGGTGTTTGCTCCGGCGCCTATCATGCCTACCGTGCGGTGCAGGCCGATCAGCGGCTCGACTCTGTCCTGCTGGTTAATCTGCCAGTGTTCGAGTGGCAGGGCGGCGACAGCGTGAAGGAGGCGATCTGGAAGTCGGCCCCGCCTAGCCGCCTCGTTGGCCGGCTCGCCGATGTCACATTCTGGAAGCGCGCGCTTCAAGGCAAGGTTCATCTCGGGCCAGTGCTGCAGGTACAAGGACGCCGGCTGCTTGGAGCGATACGAAACGTCCTCCGCTTCCGTGCTAATCCGGCGCAAGGACGTGGTGGTGGCAGCTCGCCGGAGCAGGTGATGGCTGACCTGGCACGGCGCGGTGTGAAATCATTATTTTTGTATTCCTCGACCGATCCAGGCATCGACACCCTTCGCGTGGCGTTCGGACCTGACGGCGAGCGTTTACGCGCGTTTGCCGGCACGGATCTTCGCATCGTACCCGGCATCGACCACGTCTTAAGTGGTCGGAGCATGCGAGAGAAGGCGATCAACAACTTGGTAAGTTTCCTGGCGGCTAATGCGGCGCCTGGTGCAACAGCAGGCCGGAGCGTCCCCGATGACCATTCGCACGACCATCACTGACCAGATGACGCTGGTCGCTCGTCTGCAGAAGCAAACGCTTGCACCGCTCAGCGACGACCTACCTTTGCTCGAATCGGGGCTCGACTCCCTCTCATTGGCCATCCTCGTGGCAAATTTGGAGGATGAGCTAAGCCTCGATCCGTTTGGAGCGGGGAATGTCGCCATTCCGAAGACGATCGGCGACTTCATTCGCCTGTATGAGAATGCCGCGGGGTAGCCGGCAAGCGATCGCGGCGCTCATTCTCGGCTCTGGTCCGTCGACCCGGTTCATCGCGGACGAAGGGCACCGTGTCAGCACCGGTCGCCTGCTCCAAGGTATGGCCATCGACATGGCGGCGGAGGCGTTTCGCCAACGGTCGGTGTTGATAACCACGCGGTGGCAGCTACCGACCGTGCTGGCGGCCATAGCACTGGACGGGGTAGCAGCCCGCATCTTACTATGCCCGCCCGACCTACCTCGCGAGCATCTTCCGGCTATCATGGCGGATGCACGAGTCGACGCGATCGTCACCGATGGGACGGGGCTGCCCGTCGGCCAGCCCGGGATGCTGCAAGCGCATTGCCGCAGCGATCTGGACAGCGACGCCGGGCCGCCATCCGATCGCGACACCGAGACCGAGTGGGTGTTGTTCACATCCGGCACCACCGGGCGGCCAAAGATGGTTCGTCACACCCTGGCAAGCCTTATCGGCCCGCTCGACACCCGTCCCCGGACCGAGGGTGCCGTCTGGAGTACCTTTTACGATGTACGCCGATATGGTGGCATGTCTATTCTCGTCCGGTCGCTGCTTGGCGGGGCCTCGTTGATACTTTCGAGTGCTCAGCAGAGCGTAGGCGAGTTCCTGCAGCGGGCCGGCGCAGAGGGCGTCACACATATCTCTGGCACGCCCTCGCACTGGCGGCTTGCGCTGATGAGCCCCGCGGTGACCGCCTTGTCGCCCGTCAACGTGCGTCTGTCCGGCGAGGTCGCCGACCAGGCCTTGCTCGACCGCCTGCACAGGACGTTCCCGGCGGCCACGGTCACCCACGCTTTTGCCTCCACCGAGGCGGGCGTTGCGTTCGAGGTGACCGACGGGCTAGCTGGGTTTCCGGCCGCGATGTTCGACGGCCAGGGTATTCGCGCCGAGATGCAGGTCGAAGACGGCACGTTGCGGATCCGTTCGCTGCGCACGGCAGCCGGCTATATTGGCGCGGATCTGCAAACTCCCGCCGGTTTCGTCGACACGGGGGACATCGTCGAGCGCCGCGGGGACCGATATTATTTCATCGGGCGCAAGGAGGGTGTGATCAATGTCGGCGGGCAGAAAGTCTACCCGGAAGAAGTGGAGGCGGTGATCAACCAACACCGCGCCGTCCGCATGTCGCGGGTCTGGTCCCGCCAAAGCCCGGTCACTGGCGCAATCGTCGCGGCCGATGTCGTGCTGGAGGAGGCGCAAGACAGTCATGACGCCGGGTTCGCCAGCTTGCAGGAGGAAATTCTGCAGGCGTGCCGGGCCGCCCTGCCAGCTTACAAGGTGCCGGTCTCGATACGGCGGGTCGCGTCACTTCAGGTCACGGAGTCAGGCAAGCTGGTTCGTCATAATGCGTAATGTCGTCGTCACTGGTGCAAGTCGGGGACTGGGGCTCGCGATTGCGCGCCGGGCGGCGATGTCTGGATTCCGTGTCATCGCCATTGCCCGCAGCGAGGGTGAAGCTTTGCGCGACGCACGTGCGGCTATACCCGGGTCGTTGCATTTCCGCTTCTGCGACCTGTTGGATGTCGCGTCGTTGCCAGTGCTAGCCCGCACCCTGCGGGACGATTTCGGACCGATCTACGGTCTGGTGAACAACGCGGGCATTGGCACCGCCGCCATCTTGTCGACCATGCCGGACGACGCGATCGAAACAATCATTCGAATGAACGTTACCTCGCCGCTGACGCTCACCAAGTATCTGGTGCGCCCGATGATGACGGCGCGGGCTGGCCGGGTGGTAAACGTGTCCTCGATCGTCAGCAATACCGGGTATAGTGGCCTGTCCGCGTATGGTGCGTCGAAGGCGGCGCTGGTTGGTTTCACTCGCTCCTTGGCCCGCGAACTCGGCTCGCTCGGGATCACCGTGAACGCGGTCGCGCCGGGGTTCGTCGATACCGAGATGACGCACGATCTGGACGATAGGCAGCGAGAGCAGATCAAACGCCGCAGTGCCCTGCGGCGTTTGGCCGGAGCAGACGACGTGGCGGCGGCGGTCGATTTCCTGTTGAGCGACAATGCCCAGAACATTACCGGGACAGTGATGACGATCGACGCTGGCAGCACGGCTTAGTAAGTGATCCGCCAACTGCGTTCTGCCTACGACATGTGTCAGAGCGACAGGGCCTTGCCTTCGAAGCGCACGTAGGCGCCGGCCGCCTTGTCGTCGACCCATACCGGGTCACTGCTCGCGGCGTAACCCTCGCGGGCGAGTGCTGTCTTGTTCAGTTTGAACGTGCCGGTCGTGTCCAGGCTGGCGCAGCGCCGGATGAACAGCGGGCGAGCGTAACCAGGTAGATGGGCTTGCAAGTGCGCGTGCAAAACCGGCAGTTCGAAGCGCTGTTCCACGACGATCGCCGCCATGCCGGCTTTTCCCTCGGCGCCCGGCACGCTCACGCCGTATACCGCCGCATCCGTTACGCCGGGGCAGGTCAGAACGACCGAGGCGACTTCGGTCGTCGCCACGTTCTCGCCTTTCCAGCGATAGGTTTCCCCTAAGCGGTCGGTGAAATAGTAGAAACCGGCTGCGTCCTGGCGCATGAGGTCGCCACTGCGGAACCAGCGATCTCCGGCTTCGAACACATCGTGCAGCAGCTTGCGGGCGGAGGCGTCCGGATCGGTATAACCCTCGAAGCGACGCCCACCTCGCTCTCCAAGCAGGGCGATCGCCTCACCTGGTTCATTCTCGCCGCTTCGGATACAGCGTCCGGCCGCATCCCGCAGCGGTTCGCCGCTATCAGCGTCGTATTGTATCAAAGCGAGGGCAAAGCGATGCGCCAGGAAAGCGGGTATGCGCCCGACCGCACCGGGTTTGCCTTCGCAGTTGTACAAAGACAGGCTGCCCTCGGTCGCGGCGTAGAATTCCAGGATGCGCGGGATGTGGAAACGCTCCTGGAAGTCGGGCCAAATCGCTCCGCTCAATCCGTTGCCGCAGCATAGGCGCAGCCTATGCCGGGTCTCCGCCGGTTGTGGGGCGGACTGCAGCAGATAGCGGCAGAGCTCGCCGATATATTGGAAGATCGTGCAGCCGGTTTCGTCCACATCCGCCCAGAACCGGCTAGCGGAGAAGCGCTCGCGCAGCACGACGGAGCCACCGGCCACCAGCATGGCACCCACGGCTACCACGCCGCCAGTGCTGTGATACAGCGGCAGGCAGTCGTACAGCCGGTCCACCGCCGTCGCGTCCATCATGCCGGCGAACCAGCCGCTCCAGTCCAGCACGCGGCCGTGGCTGACATGGGTGGCCTTCGGCAGCCCCGTCGTGCCCGATGTGTAGATCAGCAGCGCCTGCCCACTCGGCGCCGGCCGATGCGGGCCCGCGCTGCCCGCCAGAGAAAACGCTGCCAAGTCCATGCGCGGCCAAGGCCCGCCGCCATGCGACCACCACCGCAGGTTCGGTCCGAGTTGTGCCGCCGTTTCGCCCGCTCGTTCCGCCAGGCTGGCGGCCACGATCACGTGGGTCGCGGCCGCGGTGGTGATGCAATGGCCGAGCGCATTGGTCGCCAGGTTCGTGTTCAGCAGCGCCACCACGCAACCCGCCTGGGTAAGCCCGAGCCAGATCGCGATATAGTCCGGCTGGTTCTGCATCAGCAGTGCGACGACGGTTCCGGCCGGCATCTCCTGCGCGGCCCAGCCCGCATATTGTGCGATGCGCCGGGCCAGCGCGGCGTAGCTGAGCGTCTCGTCGGTCCCGATCAACGCCGGGCTATCTCCGCTGAAGTCCGCGATCTGGGCCACGACTGCAGCCAGCGTGTTACCCGGCGAGCTTTGCAGCCGCCGCCTGGTCTCGAGCGCCCGAACCCAGTCGAGCGTTACCTGCCCGCTCGTGCGCAGGGGCATCACGCTCGCCTGACGTTCCAGAACAGCGATAGACCCTTCAGCGTGTCGACCAGTTCCTTGCGTTGCGTCGTTGGCTGGATGAATTCGCCGAGCGGCAGGAAAGGGACGTCGATGAACGCCTGTAGCTGGATCTCGGCTGCGATACGCTTTTGCGCCGCGGTGTCGGTCTCGGCCATGAACTGGTCCCGCAGTGCTTCGAGCTTGGGCGCCGTCGGCCAACCGAACCAGGCATTTTGCCCGTTGCCGCGCAAGGCCAGGTCGCCCACCGGGCTCGACATGTCCACGCCGGTGAGGGTGGTGAAGAACACGCTCCAGCCGCCGTGCTCCGGTGGCGCCTTGCTGGCCCGGCGTTGGATCACCGTGCCCCAATCCATCTGCTGCAGGTCCACGTTCAGGCCGCAACGCTGCAGCATGTCGGCGGCGACGGAGGCCAACGCGTTGATGCGTGGGTAATCGCTCGGGCTCATCACCACGACTTTCTCGCCGCCATACCCGGCGGCCTTCACCTCGGCCTTCGCCCGCTCGACGTCGCGCGGGCCGGTGATGGTTTGCAGGCCGGCGTCGCTCGCCATCGGCATGCCGGGGCCGAAGAAGCCGACGTCGGCGCGCCATGATTCTTTGCGGTCGCCGGCGATCGCCTCCATGTAGTCGGCCTGTTTCAGCGCCGGCCACAAGGCACGCCGGATCGCCGGGTTGTCGAACGGCGGAAACAGCTGGTTCATGCGGAACAGGCCGATGTTGCCGGTGGTCTCCACGACGAAAGTTTTTAGGTCCGGCTCGCGCGCCATCACCGGCAGCAGGTCGAAGGAGGGTTGCTCCCACCAATCCGCCTCGCCCCGCTGCATGGCAGCCGCGGCAGTGGCGACGTCGGGGATCACGTTCCATTCGACGCGGTCGAAATACACCACCTTCGGCCCAGCGGTGCAGGACGCGATCCCGCTCTCGCGCGGTCGATACTTCTCGAACTTTTCGTACACCACACGGCTGCCCACGACGCGTTCGTTGGCCACGAAACGGAACGGGCCGCTGCCCACCATCTCCGTCACTTGTTTGAACGGGTCGGTGTTGGCGAGCCGTTCGGGCATGATAGGCAGCATGTTGATGCCGACCTTACCCAGCGCCTCGGGCAGGAAAGGGAAGGGCGCTTTCAGGCGGAACACGATGGTCTTGTCGTCGGCGGCGGAGAGCTCGTCGGTCAAGCCGATCAGCGTTTGGCCGAACGCGTCGCGCCGGGCCCAGCGCTTGATGCTGGCCACGCAGTCACGGGCGAGGACGGGGGTGCCGTCGTGGAACACCAGCCCGTCGCGCAGGGTCAGCCGCCAGAGTTTGCCGCCGTCTTCGGTGGTATGCCCGGCGACCATTTGCGGCTGGATGCGGAGGTCGTCGTCCTGGCCGTATAGCGTGTCGAATATGAGGTAGCCGTGGTTGCGCGTGACATAGACGGAGGTCCAGACCGGATCGAGCGCGGTGACATCGGATTGCGGGATGAAGCGGAGCACGCGGCTGTCCGAGGTGGGGGCGTTCTGCGCGCTGACGATACTTGGTGCAGCGAGCGTCCCGGCGGCGACTTGCATCAAGCTGCGGCGCTTCAAACCCATGGGTCGGTTCCATTCCTCGGCTTGGCGGGAGTATGCGGGCAGATTGCAACGGTTGCGAGATGGGGTTGGGCGATTGCGGGCTGATATCAGGATAGGAACGGCTGGTTGGACCATCCCGCGGCCGCGAGTGGCGGCGTTTCCTGGCGAAGGCACCCATTTGCAGCGTTATGCGGGGCAATTTGGCGCGGTGGAGGTCAACTCCTCCTTCTACCGTCCGCACCGGCCCGCGACCTATGCGCGCTGGGCCGCGAGTGTTCCGCCCGGGTTTCGTTTCGCGGTGAAACTGCCGCGGGAGATCACGCACATGCGCAGGCTGCTGGATGCCGCCGGGCCGCTCGACCAGTTCCTGGCGGAGATAACCGGGCTGGGAGAGACGCTTGGGCCGGTGCTGGTGCAGTTGCCGCCGAGCCTTGCGTATGAGGCGGCGATGGTCCGGCAGTTTTTCACCACGCTGCGTGAGCGGTTCGAGGGCGCGGTGGCGTGCGAGCCGCGGCATGCAAGCTGGTTTGACGATGCGGCGGACGCGGTGTTGACGGAGTTCCGCGTCGCCCGGGTTGCGGCGGACCCGGCGGTGGTCGCGCGGGCGGCGGAGCCTGGGGGATGGTCGGGCCTCGTCTACCGCCGGCTGCATGGGTCGCCGCGTGTGTATTACTCGGGGTACTCGGCCGCGCATCTTGATACGGTGGCGGCCCTGCTCAGGGCGGACGCGTCGCTCGGCCGGGAGTGCTGGTGTATCCTCGACAACACTGCATCAGGCGAGGCGGCTGGCGACGCGCTCGGACTGCTGGAGCGGGTCAGTCCGGTGTCAGGCCGAGCGCCATAATATCCCCCTCCCCTTGCGGGAGGGCGCCGGTTTTCTCGGCGGATCGTGCCTCAACTGCAAAGGAACAGCCTATGACGACCGAACCGGGATGCCAGGTAATGTCAGACAATTTCCGCCTCCGCCGCAGCGTGCTGTATCTCCCCGCCTCCAATGCGCGCGCGATCGAAAAAGCGCGCACTCTGCCCTGTGACGTGGTCGTGCTCGATTTGGAAGACGCAGTCGCGCCGGACGTGAAATCCGCTGCCAGGGACGCAGCAGTCGCCGCCATCGCGTCCGGCGGGTTTCGCGCTCGCGAGGTCGTGGTTCGGGTGAATGCGCTCGCCACGGAGTGGGGGCGGGCGGATGTCGCCGCCCTGGCAAAAGCGTCGCCATCGGCCGTGCTGCTGCCCAAGGTCGATCGCAGCGCCGACGTGGCCGCATTGCGCGCGGAACTTGGCACCGTGCCGATTTGGGCGATGATCGAGACGGCCAAGTCGCTGCTTCGCCTCGAAGACATCGCGTCCGCCGAAGGGCTCGCGGCCCTCGTGGTCGGCACCAACGATCTCGCCCGGGAGATGGGCACGCGGCTGCGGCCGGACCGGGGGGCTTTTCTCGGGATCCTCATGTTGACCATCGCGGCAGCCCGCGCGTTCGGCTTGGCCGTGCTCGATGGCGTCACCAACGACCTGGACGACGCCGACGGGTTGGCCGCGCAGTGCACCCAGGCGGTCGAGCTCGGCTTCGACGGCAAGACACTGATCCATCCGAAGCAGATCGCCCCGTGCAACGCCGCCTTCACGCCGGGTGAGGCAGACATCGCCGCGGCGCGGGAGATCGTGCAGGCGTTCGAGCGGCCGGAGAACCAGGGCAAGGGCGTGATCGGACTAGGCGGCAAGATGGTCGAGCGGTTGCACCTCGAACAGGCCCGCAAGACCCTGGCTTTGGCCGAGGCGAGTGCGCACGCGGCGTAAGTTTTGGCGCAGTGCTTGCATCGATCGGCGGGGAGGGACCCTGATGATTGTTGAGACCCCGATTGTCGCGGCGCGAGCCATTCCCCGGCGCGCGCTCCTGCTCGGCACGGCCGGCGTATTGGCCTGCCCCGCCATCCTGCGCGCCGCGCCGCAGACGACCATGCGTTTCTCGCCGCAACAGGACCTGGTGACGCTCGATCCGGTGGTGACCACGGCCTACATGAGCCGCAACCACGGCTACATGGTGTTCGACACGCTCTACGGCATGGATGCGCAGTTCCAGCCGCAGCCGCAGATGGTCGAAGGCCACACGATCGCGGAGGACGGCAAGCAGTGGGACCTGACGCTGCGTCCCGGCCTGATGTTCCACGACGGCAGCCGGGTGTTGGCGCGGGATTGCGTGGCCAGCATCAAACGCTGGGCCAAGCGCGATCCGTTCGGCGGCACTCTGATGGATGCCACCGACGAGCTGTCCGCCCCCGACGACCGCACCATCCGCTTCCGGTTGAAGCATCCGTTCCCGCTGCTGTCGATGGCGCTGGGCAAGGCGGGCGTGCCGGTCTGCGCGATGATGCCGGAGCGCCTGGCCAACACC
This sequence comes from uncultured Acetobacteraceae bacterium, assembly GCA_964247805.1. Classification (GTDB taxonomy): domain Bacteria; phylum Pseudomonadota; class Alphaproteobacteria; order Acetobacterales; family Acetobacteraceae; genus LMUY01. The sequence continues at coordinate 8,790 of CAXTWC010000016.1, forward strand.
GATGCGTTCACCGCCGTGACCGAAATGGTCGGCAGCGGGCCATTCCGCTACGTCGCCGCCGAACGCGTGCCGGGCTCTCTGAACGTGTATGCCAAGTTCGACGGCTACGTGCCGCGCGGCGATGGCCCGGTTGCGTGGACCGCGGGGCCGAAGGTGGTGCATTTCGACCGGGTCGAGTGGGCGTATATCCCCGACCCGGCCACCGCCAGTTCCGCCCTGATCAACGGCGAGGCGATGTGGCAGGAATACGCCTACGCCGACCAACTGCCGATCCTGCGCCGGGCGAAGAACGTCACGGTGCAGGTGAACGACCGCACCGGCTTCGTGAACATGATGCGGCTGAACCACCTGCAGCCGCCGTTCAACAACCCGGCCATCCGTCGTGCGCTGTGGCCCGCGATCGACCAGACGGACTACATGCAGGCCGTCGTCGGCACCGATGACCCGGCGCTGATCCGGAACCCGCTCGGCTTCTTTGGCCCGGGCACGCCGATGGCGTCGGATGCCGGGATGGAGGCGCTCACCTCGCCGCGCGATCCGGATCGCGCCAAGCAGCTATTGAAGGACGCCGGGTACAAGGGAGAGACGGTGCTGCTGATGGTGCCGTCCACCTCACCGGCGCTGTCCGCGCTGGGGCAGGTGGCCGCGGACATGTTGAAGAAATGCGGCATGACGGTCGAGATCTACGCCGTCGAATTCAACGCCATGCTGACCCGGCGCAACCGTAAGGGCCCGGTCAGCGACGGCGGCTGGAGCGCCTATGTCACCAATTGGGTTGGGCTCGATTGGCTGAACCCGGCGGTGCACATCTCGCTCCGCGGCAACGGCGAGGCGGCCGCACCGGGCTGGCCGAGCAGCCCACGTATCGAGGCATTGCGCGACCAATGGCTCGCCGCGCCCGACCTGGCTGCGCAGCAGGCGATCTGCCGCGACATCCAACAGCAGGCATTCCAGGATGTACCTTACTACCCGCTGGGTGCTTTCCTGCAGCCAACCGCCTATCGTCCGGCAGCCGTGAGCGGGCTGGCGGAGGGCTTTCCCACCTTCTGGAACGTGCGGCCGACATGACACAGCAAGCCCTTCGCACCACCGCCCTAGAATACCTCGATCGCGAGCGGGCGCGGCTGTCCGAGTTCAACGCCCGCATCTGGTCCTACGCCGAGCCGGCCTGGCGCGAATACAAGTCCGCCCGCGCGTATGTGGAGCTGCTGCGCGCCGAGGGCTGGGCGGTGGAGGAAGGGTCCGGCGCCATGCCCACCGCCTTCGTCGCGCGCTGGGGGGAGGGCGGCCCGCTGGTCGCCGGCTTCTCGGAATACGACGCGGTGCCGGGCAACTCGCAACAGGTGGTGCCGTATCCGGCGCCGCGCGCGGGGATGCATCCCTACGCCGCCGGGCATACCGATCCGCATTCGATGCTGGGCACTGCCTCGCTCGCTGCGATGCTTGGGGCGAAGGCGGCGTTGCAGGCGCATGGCATGCCGGGTCGGCTGGTGCTGTTCGGCGAGCCGGCGGAGAAAATCTGCGCCTCCAAGCCGATCCACGCCGCCAAGGGCTATTACGACGGGCTGGATGCAGCGGTGGTGTGGCATCCCTGGCCGCTCAACACGGTGACGGGCGAGACGCAGTTCGGCGCGTATTGGAGTGCGGTGATCAGCTTCGAGGCGGTGTCGCCGGAGACTTGGGTGGATCCGACGCTGATGCCGATCGATGCTAGCCATGCGGTAGCCCGTTGCCCCGGCGCGCTGGACGCGATGATGCTGATGTACACGATTACCAAGACCACGAAGGAGGCGATGTTCCCCCACGCCGGGTCGTGGACGCTGAACGAGTTCGTGCTCGGCGATGCGGGGGCGACGTCGGACAATTTGGCGCCGCGGTTCTCGCAGATCCAGTATTCGTGGCGGTCGAGCGACCTCGCGATCCAGGAGCAGATCTGGCGCGTGCTGGAGGCCAATGCCCGCCACGCTGCGGCTGTCACGGGTTGCCGTGCGTATGTCCGCTGGGTGACCAAGACGCGGGTGGGGCTGCCGAACCAGGCGATGACCGACCTCACGTGGCGCAACCTGCAGGCCGTCGGCGCGCCGGTGTTCGACGAGGCGGCAAAGGATTTTGGTCGCGCGATGCAGGCTCATCTCGGGCTCGAGCCGATGCCGGACCCGTTCATCTCCGGCGTGTCGGTGCTGACCCCGCCGGAGGAGAACGAGGCCCGGCTGCGCGCCGCCCTGCCGCCTTGGCAACGCCATTTGAGCGCGGATGATTACGTGGAGTTCTGCTGGCACTGCCCGACGGTCCGGTTGCTGGCGGGCCGGCCCCGGCTGCGACCGCCTTCGCCGGGTTATGCGTACCCGACCTGGGCTTACAACGCGCTGGGTGGGCTGCCGGCGGCGGTGGATCCGGGGCTGTTCGTGGCGGCCAAGACGATGGCGCTGACGATGGTCGACTTGATCGCGGATCCGGCCGCGCTCGGGGCCGCGCAGGCGGAGTTCCGGGAGCGGACCGGGGGTGGTGTTGGCGGGTCCAAGTGGGTGGGGCCGTTGTTGCCGGCCGACATCGAACCGGCGACGGACCTGCGTTGGCCGGAATACGTCACGACGGCGCGGGGCGAGGAGTGGACATTCCCCACGCCGCTTACGGGCATGGGTGCGGGCGAAGAACTCTAACCCTCTCTCTATCTAAGCCCTCTCCCCCTGGGAGAGGGTTGGGTGAGGGAGCTAGCCGCACGCTCACCCTCTGCAGTGTGCGAAACCCCCTCACCCCGGTCCTCTCCCGGAGGAAGAGGGAGAAAAAAGGGAGCGGGTTAGAGGAACGACACCGGGTCCACATCCACATCCACCCGCACCCCGCGTCCCACCTTCACCTGCGCCAGCCAGTGCCGCAGCAGCGGCTGCACCGCAACATCCCGTCGTGCCTTCAATAACAACCGCCGCCGATGCCGCCCGCGCAAAATCGCCAGCGGGGCAGGGGCCGGGCCGAGCACCGTCACCCCATCGCCGCGGGGCGCCGCCCGGCCCAGATCGCGCGCGGCCTCATCCGCGGATTGCGGGTCGTCGGCGGAAACGATCAGCGCGGCCAAGCGCCCATGCGGCGGCCAACCGCCCGGGCGGCGAGCAGCGCTCTCCTGGGCCATGAACGCACGTAGATCGCCGCTCACCAGCGCCTGCATCACCGGGTGCTCCGGGCTGAACGTTTGCAACAGCACCCGCCCCGGCGCCTCCGCCCGCCCGGCGCGGCCGCTCACCTGGTGCAGCAACTGCACTGTCCGCTCCGCCGCGCGTAGATCTCCACCGGCAAGGCCGAGATCGGCGTCCACCACGCCCACCAGCGTGAGGTGCGGGAAATGCCAGCCCTTGGCCACGATCTGGGTGCCGATGATCAGGTCCACCTCCCGCGCCGAGATCGCCCGCGCGGCCTGCGCGGCAGCGTTGGGGCCGGGCATGGTGTCGCTGGCCATCACCAACACGCGCGCGTCGGGGAACAGCGCGGCGGCTTCCTCGGTGATGCGCTCCACCCCCGGCCCGATCGGCACCAGGCTGTCGGACGCCGCGCACACAGGGCACACCGGCGGGATCGGTTCGGTGTGCCCGCAATGGTGGCAGGTGAGTTGGCGGCGGGCGCGGTGCTCCACCAGCCAGGCGGTGCAGTTGGGGCACTGCATGCGGTGGCCGCAGGTGCGGCACAACGTCAGCGGCGCGTAGCCCCGGCGGTTGAGGAACAGCATGGCCTGCTCCCCGCGCGCCATGGTCGCCTGCACCGCCTCCACCAGCGGCTCGGCCAGGAAGCGCCCGCGGGGCGGTTGGTGCTCGCGCAGGTCCAGCGTCTGCACCACCGGCAACACGGCGCCACCGTGGCGGGCGGCTAAGGTGAGGTGGCGGTAGCGGCCGTGTTCCACATTGGCGAGCGTTTCCAGGCTTGGCGTGGCGGACACCAGCACGGCGGGGGCGGCGGACAGGCGGGCGCGCACCACGGCCATGTCGCGGGCGTGATACACCACCCCTTCTTCCTGTTTGAATGCGGTCTCGTGCTCCTCGTCCACCACGATCAGGCCGAGGTCGGGGAACGGCAGGAACAAGGCGGACCGGGCGCCGACCACCACCGAGGCACCGCCCTCCGCCACCGCGCGCCAGGTCAGCCGGCGGGTGCGGGAGGGCAGGTCCGAGTGCCAAACGGCGGGGGCGGTGCCGAAACGGGCGGTAAATCGCTCCAGCCACTGCGACGAGAGTGCGATCTCCGGCAGCAGCACCAGCGCCTGGCGGCCGGCGGCGATGCATTCCGCCACCGCCTCCAGATACACCTCGGTCTTGCCCGACCCGGTGACGCCGTCCAGCACCGTCACGCTGAACGCGCCGTCGGCGACGGCCTGGCGGAGGGCGGTGGCGGCTTCGGCCTGCTCGAGGGAGAGCGCCGGACCGGGATACGCCGGGTCGGGGGTGGTGAAGGGCGGGGCGGCGGGCAGGATGGTGGGCAGCAGCAGCCCGGCGCCGGCCATGCCGCGGATCACCGCCGGGGACACGCCCGCATCGCGCGCCACGGACGAGCCGGTGCGGGGCACGCCGTCGGACAGCAGCGCCACGACGCGGCGGCGCGGCTCGGTCAGCTTTGCGTCGTCGGGCACGGTGGCGAGCGTCCAGCCGGCTTGCGGGGTGGGCGGGGCGAGGGCGTTCACCCGCAGCGCCATCGCCAGCACGTCGCCGGGTGGGGCGAGAGTGTAGCCGGCCACCCAGTCGATGAACTGGCGCAACGCCGGCTGCATGGCGGGGGCGTTCAGCACGGTGTCGATCGGCTTCAGCTTGGCGGCGGGGACGGCGTCACCTTGGCTGGCATCCCACACGACGCCCACTTCGGCCCGGCGGTTCAGCGGGACGAGCACCATATCGCCGGGTTGCACGTTCATCCCTTCGGGCACTGCGTAATCGAACGGGCCGGCGAACGGGTAGGGAAGCAACACCGGAACCCGCTTCCGGCTGACGCTGGGCGCCGGTAGGGTGAGGCAGGGTAGATCCAAGTCGGGGGAGGGACGTCGCATGAGGCTGTTGGTGGCTAGCACACTCCGCGCGATCAAGCCTGTCCCGTGAAGACTGGTGCCGTCGAGGGTGAGGACGTCGCCGCGTTCCTGCGCGCCAATCCCGGCTGGTTGCGGGATAATCCCGAGTTATACCGTGTGCTGCAGCCGCCCCGCCGCCTGCATGGCGACGAGTTGGCGGACCACATGGCTGCCATGCTGGATCGCGAGCGGGCGCATGCCCAAGCGGAGTGTGCCCGGGCCGACAGCGTGCTCGCAGCCGGGCGCGCGGCGGCTGGGCTTTCCACCCGGGTGCAGGATGCGGTGCTGGCGCTGATCCGCTCGTCCGACCCGGCGGAGTTCGTCCGCACCGATTTGCCGGCCCTGCTGGCAGTCGATGCCGCGTGCCTGTGCGCCGATTTCGGCCATCCGGGCACCCGCGCGCTGCCCGGCGGCACGGTGGCCCGGCTGCTGGGACGGCGCGAGGTGGTGTTTCGCGAGCACCCGACCGATGCGGCGCTGCTGCACGGTTCCGCGGCACCTCTGGCGCGGGTGGATGCGCTGGTGAAGGTGGGGGACGGGTCGCTGCTGGCGCTGGCGTCGCGTGACAGGTCGCGGTTGCATCCCGGGCAGGGGGTGCGGTCACTGGCGTTTCTAGGGCGCGCGTTGGCGGCGGCGTGCGAGTGGTGAGGGCACCCCTTCCTCAGGTCCTCCAACGCACCGCGGGGGAGGTGGCGGTGAAGCCGACGGAGGGGGTCCCGGGCCACGGACAGTGCGCGTGCCCGCTCCACCATGCTTTGCATGGTTCCCCTACCCCGCAGCGCGGGGGAGGAACTTTTCGACCGTGACGGGGGAGGCTGCCCGGCTCGCCTTCCTGCATTGGCTAGCGAACGAGCGCCGCGCCTCGCCGCTGACCGTCCGGGAGTATGGCCGCGATCTGGCCGACTATCTCGGCTTCCTGACCCGTCATCTCGGTGACGAGCCGGATCTGGCCGCGCTTGGGACGGTGTCCCAGGCCGATGTGCGGGCGTGGCTGGCGGAGCAAGCGGGGAAAGGGCAAGTGAACGCCACCCGGGCGCGCCATCTATCCGCGGTGCGGTCGTTCTACCGCTATTTGGCCCGACGGCACGACGTAGCCAACCCGGCGCCCAGGCTACTCAGTACGCCCAAGGTGCGCGCCCCGATCGCGAAAGCAATGGCACCGGAGGCGGCCAAAGGCGTCGCCGCTGACGCCGGCGACGTCTCGGACGATCCCCGCGCGCAGTTGCGTGACACAGCGTTGTTCACACTGCTGTATGGCTGCGGCCTTCGCATTGCCGAGGCTTTGGCGCTGAACATCCACCATCGACCGCGTGACGGCGGAGCCCTTCGTGTGGTGGGCAAGGGGGCCAAGGAGAGGCTGGTGCCGGTGCTGCCCGCCGTGCAGCAGGCCGTGGATGCCTGGATGGCGGTGCATCCCTATGGCAGCGACCCGGCGGCTCCGCTGTTCCCCGGGCTGCGCGGCGGCAAGCGGCTGAATCCAGCCGTGGCCCAGCGTACTATGCGTCACTACCGCCGCCTGGTGGGCTTGCCGGAGCACGTGACGCCACATGCTCTGCGCCACTCGTTCGCCACGCACTTACTGGCCGGGGGTGCCGATCTACGCTCGATCCAGGAACTGCTCGGCCATGCCAGCCTGTCTACCACACAGCGCTACACGTCGGTGGACGAGGCCGGGCTGCTGGCAGTGTTCCGCGCCACCCATCCACGCGCCTGATCAAGAAGGCTGGGTTCTGTCACTGCGCCATCGACGATACACGGCATCGTGTACAGCTGAACCGGCGTGGAACGCTGGTGGCGGCGTTACGGCTCCGATCGGATCGTGTGCCGATGAAATGGATAGCGCGGGCCGATTGGGTTCGCAAAATGGGAGACGCAATATGGGACTTCTTGATTCGGTGCTCGGCGGCCTAATGGGCGGCAACCAGGGTGGCAGCTCGCCGATGGGCGGCGTGCTCAGCAGCCTGCTCGGCGGCGGTGGCCAGATGGGTGGGCAGAGCCAGGGCATGGGCGGCCAAGGAATGGGCGGCGGTATCGGCGGGCTGATGTCGCAGTTCGAGCAAGCAGGGCTGGGCCACATCGCGCAGTCCTGGGTCGGCGGTGGTCCAAACCAGGCGGTGTCGCCGGACCAGCTGCAGAGTGTGTTCGGCCAGGGCCAGGTGCAGAACATGGCGAGCCAGGCGGGAATGCAGCCGCACGACTTCCTGTCCCAGCTCGCGCAACATTTGCCGAACGCTGTCGACCAGATGACGCCGAACGGGCAGATGCCGGGCAACGAAGGCACCGTTTCCGTCTGAGTTTGCCAAGCGCGGGCCGGCCAGGCTGACCGGCCCGCACCCAGGAGCGTTAAGATGATCAACCGCACAGCCGCCGGGCTGCTCGCTACGGCGTTTCTTGGCCTGCAAGGTCTGCCCGCCATGGCGCAGCAGACACAGAACAAGATGAATTACCATCTGGTCACGCCGCAGGAGGCAGCATCTCTGCCGTCGGCGGGTGGGGCACTTGGGATGGATCTCGTCAGCGGGCAGCACATCGACGATGCCGGGCTGAGTTTCGAGTTACTGCGGATCAAGGGGGTTCGCGTGGGCACGCCGGGGGCGCAGGCCGGGTTCCATGCCGGCGACCAAATCATTGCGGCGGATGGACGGGTGTTCCCAACGTTGCAGACGTTCGCCGCCTACGTGCGATCACTGCCGCCGGGCAAGCTGATGGCGGTGGATTACATCCCGGCCGGCGGAGGACCGCAGCAGGCGCAACGGCTCGGGGTCACCGTGGGTAATGGTGGTCGGGCAGTGCAGGCGGCGCAAGCGAGTCCGGAGCACGAGGGTCTGTCCACCGGGACGAAGGTCGCGATCGGGGTTGGCGCGGTGGCGTTGTTCGGTTGTTACGAGATGGGCTGTTTTGCCCGTCATCAAAACCAAGCGCCCCAACCCCAGGCCCAGACCCAACCGCAGTAGCTACCAGCGCTGCTCCCCCTCCCCTTGAGGGAGGGGGCTGAGGGGAGGGGTGGCGCACGTATCGCGCTTGGAAATGGCGGCTCCTGGTGGGCATCGTTGGAGACGACTACGCCCTCACTGCTAAGGCGAGCACCGCGGCGCGTGTGGCGCTGTTCCTCACCAATTGGCACAGAAGGCTGAAATGGTCTTCGCCAGTCACAACGATGCAATCGCTCAGGTTGCCCGCCCCGGTCCAAGCAGCGTGCATTTCTAGGGATTGCGCTTGGAAGGCCGGCGTTTCCAGGCCGCCAACCACGAACAGCGCTGGCGGCAGGCCGGGTCCAACCCGGTGCACTGGGGAGACCTCGCGTGCGACATCCGGTGTGAGCCGCAGCTTATCGTTCAGCGCCGTTCCGACGAGCGGTTCCAGGTCGTAGACACCGCTAAGACCGGCAACCCCGATAATTGGCGATCCCGACGGCCAGTCACCGAGCGCCAACTCGGCAGCGATGTGCGCGCCGGCCGAGTGCCCCGCCGCGATCAATCCTGCACCACCCCGGCCGATGGACGCCGCGTAAGCGAGCACGGCGGGCACCGAACCCTGCACAGCCTCGATCAGCTCCGGCATCGTCACATCGGGACAAAGGGGGTAGTTCACCACCGCCACGTCCAGCCCTGCCTCGGCGAGGGCGGCGGCGAGGAAGCGGAACAAGGACTTGTCGCGGGCTTGCCAATACCCGGCATGGTAATAGGCGAGCGTGCCTCGCCACTCGCCCCGGCTAGCGAGAAAATCGAATGTCTGCCTTGGATGGCCGCCGTAGCGTAGGTCTACGCCATCCATGGCGATTGCATCGCTTCGACGCTGGTAGTCGACCAGTAGCGCCGGAGTGGTCGGTTGAAATTGCCCGGTGATATATTGCCAGGCCGGGCCGCCGTCGGCGGGGATCAATCGGTCGGCGCCGTTGCGATCAGGTGGCGCATGTGGCGTACCACCGCCGGCAGCCCGTCCAAGATCGCCTGGCCGATGAGGAAATGGCCGATGTTCAGCTCCATCACCTCCGGCAGCGCCGCGACCGCCTGGACGTTGCCATAGGTCAGGCCGTGTCCGGCGTGGCATTCCAGGCCGAGTTGCGCAGTCAGCGCAGCCGCGGTGCGCAGGCGGTCCAACTCGCCGGCTTTACCCTCGGCATACGCGCCGGTATGCAGTTCCACGATGTCGGCACGCAGGTCAGCCGCAGCCTGAAGCTGGCGCTCCTCCGGGTCGATGAACAGCGACACCCGGATGCCGGCAGCCCTCAACCCGGCGACCATCGGGCGGAGCTGTTCGATCTGGCCGGCAGCATCCAGCCCACCCTCCGTCGTCACCTCGGCCCGGCGTTCGGGCACGATGCAGCAGGCGTTGGGACGGACGCGCAGGGCGTTGGCGACCATCTCCTCGGTGGCGGCCATCTCCAGGTTCAACGGCACGGTGATGGCGGCGCGCAGATGGTCGATGTCGGCGTCGCGAATGTGGCGGCGATCCTCGCGCAGATGGGCGGTGATGCCGTCCGCCCCGGCCGCGATCGCTGCCATCGCCGCGTCCACCGGGTCCGGGTGGGTGCCGCCGCGAGCGTTGCGCACGGTGGCGACGTGGTCGATGTTCACGCCCAGACGGATCATGCCACTCTCCTTGCCGCCAGTTCGGACGCCATTCGGATAGCTGCGATCAGGCTGGCCGGGTCGGCCACACCCTGCCCGGCGATGCCGAACGCGGTGCCATGGTCGGGCGACGTGCGGATGATCGGCAAGCCCAGCGTCACGTTCACGCCGCCGGCCATATCCAGCGTTTTCAGCGGGATCAGGGCCTGGTCGTGATACATGCAGATCGCGGCGTCATAGGTCGGGCGCGCGGCGTCGGTGAACATCGTGTCGGGCGGGTAGGGGCCCATGGCGACGATCCCCTCCGCTTTAAGCGCCTCGATCGCGGGCTTGATGACCTGGATCTCCTCCGTGCCCATCGCCCCGTCCTCCCCGGCATGCGGGTTGAGCCCGGCCACCGCCAACCGGGGCGATGCGATGCCGAAGTCCCGCCGCAACGCCGCGTGCGTGGCGCGGGCGACGGAGACGATGGCGTCGGTCGTGACCCCCTCCAGCGCGCGACGCAGTGAGACGTGGATGGTCACCGGCACCACGCGGAGCTGCGGGCAGGCCAGCATCATCACGGGCGTGCCGCCGGTGAGTTCGCCCAGGAACTCGGTATGCCCCGGGTGGGGGAAACCGGCCTGATACAGCACGGCCTTGCTGATCGGGTTGGTCACCACGGCGCCAGCCTCGCCTGCCTGCACCAGCTGCACGGCGCGTTCGATGCTGGCGATCACGGCGGGAGCGTTGGCCGGGTCGGGGACGCCGGGCCGGGCGATCTCGGGCAAGGACAGGGACAGCACGGGCAGCGCCGAGCCGAACACGTCGGCGACCTGGTCCATGCGTTGGATCACCGACATCGGCACGTCCAACCCACCGATCCAGAACGGATCCGCAATGATGGCGAACTGCGGCCCACTTCCGGCGAGCCCGCGCCAGGCCTTGGCCGCGATCTCGCCGCCGATGCCGGCCGGGTCGCCCATAGTGAGAACAAGGGGTTGTGCTGACATGGTCGCACCCAAACACATTAGGCCCGGCGTGAAAACCGCGCCCGGCGTGTTATATGCGGCTGTATACCCGGGAGTTTGCTCGTCATGTCCGACCGTCCGCGCTTTTTCGACGACCTTGCCGGCGTGGCCGGTGGTGCGTTTTCCGCCCTGACCGGGCTGCGTGACGAGGCCGAGGCCACGATCCGCGCCCGCATCGACGAGGCGATCCGCAAGCTCGACCTGGTGCGCCGCGAAGACTTAGAGGCGGTCGAGCAGATGGCCGCCAACGCCCGCGCCGGCCAGGAAGCCGCCGAGGCGAAGCTGGCGGCCCTGGAGCTGCGCGTGTCGGCTCTGGAAGCTGTTTCGGTCCCGCCATCCGATGTGGAGCGGCTGGATCCAGAATTTCCCGACCCCAACGGCATCTGAGCCGCCTCACCCAGACCGGGGTTGCAGCAAGGGTTTGCAGCCCAGTAGTCTAGTCCCGTGTCGAGTCGTGGCAGTAAGTCCATGGCCCGGCTCGCGTCCGGCCTTCCTCCATCCGATGGGGAGACCCCATGATGCCGACCGTCCAATCCCTGCAAATCAACGAGCACGCTGCCAATCCGCTCGACGCGCTCGAGCGCATCGTGGTGGAGAACGACTGGGCCTTCGATCGCCGCAGTGAAGGCGAGATGGCGGCCGAGGCACCCGGCAAGTGGTGCGATTACGGGCTGTACTTCTCGTGGTCGCGGGAAATCAGCGCCATGCACTTCACCTGTGCCTTCGACTTGAAGGTGCCGGCCGCCCGCCGTGGCGCGTTGTACGAGTTGCTGGCGCTGGCCAACGAGAAGCTGTGGATCGGCCATTTCGGCATGGATAGCGACGACGGCATGCCGTTGTTCCGCCACTCCGTACTGCTCCGCGGTGCGCGTGGGGCCTCCGCCGAGAGCCTCGAGGATATGATCGACATCGCCATCACCGAGTGCGAGCGTTTTTACCCGGCGTTCCAGTTCGTGCTGTGGGGTGGCAAGTCCCCGGCCGACGCGCTGGCTGCTGCCATGCTGGAGTGCGTGGGCGAGGCCTGACCGGGTTGCCCCCCTCCATTCTCCTGTTGGGCGGCGGGAAGATGGGTGGCGCCATGCTGGCCGGCTGGCGCCGCTCCGGGCTCGGACCCAGCTACGTGCTCGACCCGGCGCCCACGGCGGCAAGCCTCGAGGGCGATGGCGTGTCCGTGGTCAGTGACGCCGCCGCGATCCCCGCCGGATTCAGGCCGGACGCGATCGTGCTGGCGGTGAAGCCGCAGGTGGCGTCGCTCGCTGTACCGGCCGTTGCGGCGTTCGCGGCGGGCGCTGTCGTGATGTCGATCATGGCTGGCCGCACCATCGCTGCCATCCACGAGCTGACCGGCCCCACTCCGATCGTGCGCGCCATGCCGAATACGCCGGCCGCGATCGGGCAGGGGTTCACCGCGGCCTTTGCCGGACCAGGGGTCACCGAGGCCCAGCGTGCCCTGTGTGAAGGATTGCTGCAGGCGATCGGCGACGTTGCTTGGCTCACCGACGAGAGCCAGATCGACGCCGTGACCGCTACTTCAGGCGGGGGACCGGCCTATGTGTTCCTGCTGACGGAGCTGTTGGAAGCTGCTGCGATCGAGCAAGGATTGCCCGCGGACCTTGCCAGGCGCCTGGCCCGGCGCACCGTTGCTGGCTCCGGCGCGTTGTTGGCGGCCAGTCAGGACGAGCCCGCCGCTATGCGGGTCGCGGTCACCAGCCCGGGTGGCACGACGGAACGGGCGTTGGCGGTGTTGATGGCGCAAGACGCCTGGCCGGCCGCCATGAGCCGCGCCATCGCCGCAGCTACGGCACGGTCGCGCGAGTTGTCATCGTGAAACGGTTGGCAAAGCGGCTGCGGCAGGCCAGGTGAGTGGTATGAACGATAGCGAATTCGATACCGCCTTGGTGGCTGCTGCCTTCACACAAGCCGGGCTCACAGGATGGCGCTCGCTGAGCATCGTCGACGCGGCCCTTAGCGCCGGCCTGCCGCTTGACCGCGCGCGTGCCCGTTTCCCCGGGCCGGCTGCGGTGCTGATGCGGTTCGGACTGATGGCCGACCAGGCTGCGTTGAGCGAACCGCTCACCGAAGCGCGGTCCCGCGACCGGCTGTTCGACATTCTGATGCGCCGGTTCGACGTATTGCAGGCGCATCGCATGGGCATGGTGGCGCTGTTGGACGCTCTGCCGACCGATCCGATCGTGTCCATGGCTCTCGGCGCGGCGACCCTGCGCAGTATGGGTTGGATGCTTGAGGCGGCCGGTATTCCCGCAACTGGGCTACGCGGTCGCTTGCGGGCGAACGGGCTGGTTGGGGTCTGGCTGTATACCCTGCGCGCCTGGAAGGACGACGAGAGCGCCGATCTCGCCGGCACCATGGCGGCGCTGGACAAGGCGTTGGACCAGGCTGAGCGGTTCTCATCCATGTTTGGATTGGACACGGCCGTGCCCGAGGTCGAGGAGCCGATGGAGGGTGTGGTGGACGTGCCGGCCGAGCCGTATGTGCTGCCGTCGATCATGGACGCGTCGGATGGATCCGAAATAGAGCCGACCCAGCTGTAACGCCCTATCTGATCCTCCCTCGCTCTTAGCGGGAGAGGTGACCATGCGAAGCATGGTGGAGGGGGCGCGAAGCCCGGTGCGTGCCCCCGCCCCCTCCGTCGGCTTCGCCGCCACCTCCCCCGCTTCGCGGGGGAGGACCTAATCGGGCCGGATGGCGATCGCGACATCCCCGGCGAAAGCTGGCAGTTCGACGGTCGCGAGTCCGGCCGTGGATTGCAGCCGAACAATACCTAAAGCCTCGCCCGCCCGGGTGTCCCACAGGGTCGCGCGATACCCCCCATCCGCCAGTCCCGGCAACCGGATCCGGGCCGGGCCGCGCTCCACACTCACCCGGCCGTTCGGCAGCAACGCACGGCGCACCAGCCACACCAACACTTGGTCCCGGTCGCCGCACCCGAATGCTGCCACGCCGGGGGTCTCGACCACGATCCGGCCGTTGAGCGGTACGCGCCGGAACCGCGTCCAGTCGATTAGCGGCAGGAAACGAGACAAGCTACGTTGCGCCAGCCGCATGCCCGGCGTCAGCGTGTGCGGATCGCGGTTCGGCCAGCGCATACCTCCGCCTGCGCCGCCGGACGCCAAATGCGCCCATTGGATGTGGCGGAAATACTCGTCGTCGAACGCGGCCGGCAAGGTGATGCCGCGGTCCTTGAAGGTGTGGATCGGGCCGTGCTCGGTCTCGAAGAAGGGGCGGTCGTCGGTAATCTCGGCCAAGGCTTCCAGCACCAGCCGACCCACTGCCTCGGCCGGCATCACCGTATCCGTCGGGTCGTCGATCGTGCCCTCGGCATAGAAATGCGAGTTGGCGAAGTCCAGCGCGGCGCTGCGGAAGATCGGCCCGGTGATTTCGGGCTTCCACACCAACTCCGGACCGAACACGCTGACGCATTGTAGATGCGCCCGTCCGTGCAACCGCTCCTCGAGCGCGCGGAGCCACGGGCCGACATCGTCGATGTAGTCCGTGAAGCATTCGGGCGCGCGGTTCTCCCCCTGCACGGGGTGCATCTCGTTGTACAAGTCCCAGCCGAACAGCACGCCGCTGCCGCCCCAGCGTTCGGTGGCGAACTGCAGCCGCCGCTTCATCGCCGCGCGGGCGCCGGGATGGGTCAGCAACTGCCGCCGGCTGGGACACGGGCCGCCGTTATCCACGTTCCAGGGATGCGCGTCCCAGCGGATCCAGGTGAAGAAGCTGTCGAGCGGCGTGAGCAGGATGCGCAGCCCGGCGGCTTCGCACAGCGCGAACAGGTCGTCCCATAGCTGCACCATCGCCGGGTTCCAGCATCCAACCGGTTGCTCGATGTAGTGCGCGTCGTCCTGCGCGTATTCCAGCATCAGGCGCAGGACGGTGACACCATGGTCGGCGATGTTGCGAAGGTATCGTTCGACCGAGGCGAGATCCCGACGCCCGTCCAGCCCGTCCAGTTCGGGCCATGTGACGGCGTCGTTCTGTCCGATCGGCGTCCAGGCTTTGCCGTCCTCGTCCATGAAGTAGGGGACGCCAGGGGCACGGGTGATCCAGGGAAGGCCTGTCATGGCGTTCCGTTCGCCCTTTTCGCAGCGCAGGGCAACTACACGGGCGAACACCCGTTGCGTTTTGAACTAATATGGTCGCGCAGGGACGCGGGTGCTACAAATCCGGGGGCCCAGCTCTGCGAGCCGCAACAGGGGAAACATTGTATGTCCGACGAAAATGGTCCGAACAGCACGTTGCAATCCGGCACCAATGCCGCCCAGGCTATCGGACGGAACATGACTGATATGGGGGCCAAGGCCATGGCCGATTTCACGCGGATGTTCGCGGAGATGAAGGCGCCTGGCCTGCCCGACATGGAGTCGCTGATGTCGGCCCATCGTCGCAACCTGGAGACGCTTTCGGCCGCCAATCGCGTGGCCCTCGAAGGCGCTCAGGCGGTCGCACGTCGCAATATGGAAATCATGCAGCAGACGATGACGGAGCTGACCGAGGGCATGCGGTCGTTCACCGCCGGGGAGAATCCGCAGGCCCGTGCGACCCGGCAGGCCGATTTGCTCAAAGCGTCGTACGAGCGGGCCGTAGCAAACATGCAGGAGATTGGCGACCTCATCCAACAGTCGAGTGGTGAGGCGCTCAACCTGCTCAACCGGCGGTTTGCCGAGGCGGTCGACGAGGTGAAGCTACTGGTGGACAAGGGTGGTCACGCCGGCGGGTAGTTTTCTGACCTTGCCTAAATCCTCCCCCGCGTCTGGGGGGAGGATCTAGGGTTAGAGCGGTAGCCTGATTCTCGCCCGCAAGCCGCCCAACGGGCTTTTCTCCAACACGATATCGCCGCCGTGTGCGCGCACGATGTCCCGCGCGATCGTCAATCCTAGCCCGGTGCCCCCACCGCCGGTTTCGAACGCTCGGAATACGCTCTCGCGACGCTCGGGCGCGATACCGGGACCGTCATCGTCCACCAGCACCTCCACATTCCGCTCACCAGGGCTTGCGGACACCGAGATACGCCGCGCATGCCGCCTTGCATTGTCCAGCAAATTGGTGATCGCCCGCCGCAACGCATCCGGGCGCAGCAGCACGGTCAACCCGGACGGCACGTCCACCGCCACATCCGCCCCGGCTCGCCGTGCGCCCGCAGCGACATCCCCTAGCATGCCCGACAAATCCACCGGTTGCGCCTGCTCCATCCCTTCGCCACGGGCAAAGGATAGATAGCCGCCGATCATCCGCTCCATCTCCTCCAAATCGGCGGTCATGTCTGCCACATCCTCCGGATGGCTAGCGCCGACGGGAAGCATGGCGAGCGCCAGCCGAAGCCGGGTCAGCGGCGTGCGCAGATCGTGCGACACACCCGCCAGCATCTCGGTGCGCTGCGTCAGGAACCGGCTGATCCGGGCCTGCATGCGGTTGAACGCCGCGGCAGCCTGGCGGACCTCGCTGGCGCCCTCCGGCTTGATCGGGCCGCGGTCCCGCCCCATGCCGAACAGCTCCGCCGCTGCCGCCAGCCGGCGGATCGCACGAACCTGGATGCGCATGAACATGGCAGCGATGGTGAACAACAGCAGCGCAGAGCCCACGAGCCACAGCACGAACAGATACAGCGTGGAGGTATACAGCCGCTTGCGGGGGGCCTCCACCTCCAGCACGCCCTCCGGGAGCTGGATCTCGATCATCACGTTGCGTGGGTCGGAGGTCCAGTCCATCGTGAACGGTAGCCGCACCTTGTCCTGCAGCGCTGCCGCCAGGTCGTCGTCCATCGGGCCGAGCTGGTTGACCCAGGGATTGCTGTCGATCTTCTCGCCCGGGGCGAACCGCATCGGCACTTCTAGCCGCTGCCAGGCGGAATACAGGATCCAGTCGCGGTTCTCGCTGCCGGGGAAGCGGTGCAGCAGCTCGATCGATTGCGCGACCTCGCCGGCGATGGCGAAGGCCAGCCGCCGCGACGTCACGTCCAGGTAGCTGCCGTAGAAGATAGTGAAGGCGACGCCCTGCAGGATGATCAGCGGCAGCAGGATTATCAGCAAGCTGCGGCCCAGCAGCGACCGGGGCAGCATGCGCTTGATCCCGAGCCGCATGGTCAATTCCCTGGCTTCAGCACGTAGCCGCGCCCGCGCACGGTATGAAGAAAACGCGGCTCGCGCGGGTCGGTCTCCACCTTGCGACGCAGCCGGGTCACCTGCACGTCGATCGCCCGCTCGCCGGCCTCGTCCATGCCGAGCGCCTGGGCGATCGCCTCCCGCGAGAGCACGTCGCCGGGTGTGCGGGCGAGCAGGCCGAGCAGGGCGACTTCCCCCCCGGTCAGGTGCACCACGCCGTCCGGGCCGGCCAGCTCGCCGCGGTCGGCGTCGAACGAGAGCAAGCCCAGCTGCACCGGCCCCGCCGGTTCCGCAGGCGTGACCCGGCGCAACATGGCGCGGATGCGGAGCACCAGTTCGTATGGGTCGAACGGCTTGCCGAGGTAGTCGTCGGCCCCCGCCTCGAACCCTGCGATCCGGTCCTCCGGCGCACCGCGGGCGGTCAGCAGCAGAATCGGTATGTCGGAGCGCTCCCGCCGCATCGTCTCGGTGAGGTCGAGCCCTGTCTCGCCGGGCATGGTGACGTCCAGCACCATGAGGTCCGGCTGCACCGAGCGCATCTTGGCTCGAGCGTCCGCCGCGGTTTCCGCCGTGGTGACGCGAAAGCCGTTCTCCGTCAGGTAGCGCTGCAGCAGGCGGCGGAGACGGTCGTCGTCATCGACCACCAGCACGTGGGCATCCGCACTCATGCGTTCTGGCGCCGATCGAGATAGTCGCGCGCCTCCGGATCCATGATCGCGCGCATGACTCGGCCGAACCCTTCCACGGCCGGTCCACCTGCGTCCCGGTACGCCGCAGCCAGGCGCTCGCGTTGCCGCTCGAACACGCGGCGCTCCAAGGCCTGGCCGTCCTGAGTGAGCGTCAACAGCCGCTGCCGGCGATCCTGGCGGCCCGGGGATTGCGCGACGTAGCCCTTTTCGACGAGTTCGGTCAGCACGCGCGCGAGGCTCTGCTTGGTGATGCGCAGGATGGCAAGCAGGTCGCCCACCGTCATCCCGGGGTTGCGACCGATGTAGTGGAGGGCGCGGTGGTGCGCCCGGCCCAGGTCGAGTTCGGCCAGCAGAACGTCCGCGGCACCGGTGAAATCGCGGTAGGCAAAGAACAACAGGTCCTGCGCGAGCCGTATCTGTTCCTCCCGCAGGAACAGCAGCGCTGAGCCCGCCTGAGGTGCGGCGGGCCGTTCGGCCTTCATTCCGGACATGGCTGGTCTTCGCTCCAGTTGAGACAGGTTGGTTGACGTTTCGTAATTCTTACCATAGCTTTATGGTGCTTAGAGCAATAAAATTACGTGGGATGCGGCAGATGGCACTGATTCCTTTCGACGACCGTGACGGCCTTATTTGGTGGGATGGCGAGATGGTGCCGTGGCGTGACGCCAAGCTCCATGTGCTCTCCCACGGTTTGCACTATGCCAGCGGTGTGTTCGAAGGCGAGAGGGCATATGCGGGCAACATCTTCATGCTGCGCGCGCATACCGACCGGCTGATCGCCTCTGCCCGGATCTTGGGCTTCGAAATCCCCTGGACGCCAGAGCAGATCGATGCCGCCTGTCAGGAGGTCGTGACTGCCAATGGACTGGTGGACGCCTACGTCCGCCCGATCGCCTGGCGTGGTTCCGAGCAGCTTTCGGTGTCGGCGCAGCAGACCAAGATCCATCTGGCGATCGCCTGCTGGGCGTGGCCCAACCTGTTCGGCGACGACCGCATGAAGGGGGTTCGCCTGGGCATTGCCGAGTGGAAGCGCCCGAGTCCGGACACCGCGCCGGTGGCGTCGAAGGCGGCCGGTCTATACATGATCGGCACGCTGGCGAAGCACAAAGCCGAGGCGGAGGGGTTCGACGACGCACTGATGTACGATTGGCGCGGTCAGGTGGCCGAGGGGACCGGGGCGAATATCTGTTTCGTCAGCAATGGCGAGGTGCACACGCCGTCGCCCGATTGCTTCCTGGACAGCATCACCCGCCGAGCGGTGACAGCGCTGGCGCATCATCACCAGATCAAGGTGATCGAGCGGGCGATCATGCCGGAGGAGCTGCCGACTTTCACCGAGGCCTTCCTGGTGGGCACGGCCGCCGAGGTCACCCCGGTGCGACAGATCGGCCAGTTTAACTACACACCGGACCGTGTCACCAGCACGCTGCTGTCGGAGTATGAGAAGCTGGTCCGAATGAGCCCGGCCGAAGTCGCGAAAGTCGCATCGTAAGGGCTGGAGGAAGGGCACACGCCCCTGACAGCCCGTTCGATCCTCCCCTGCGCAGCGGGGGAGGTGGCGGCGAAGCCGACGGGGGGGCGCAGCGGCCCCGCCATCGCCTGGGCCCCCTCGACCATGCGGCACATGCTCCGCCTTTCCTTTAGGGAGGCTGGGGAGAGGGGTGGCCACGGGCATTAGCTTCAGGTGGTATTTACACCAGTCGGCTTAGTCGAGGGCCTACCCCTCCCTCAAGGAGAGGGGCTTTAGCTACGTACCTTCGCCTTCTCGCTCGCCACCCCAGGATGTCGCGGCTTTCGTCGCCTCACCGCCGATCGGGTCGGCTGGGCCAGCGCCCTCGGCCCCAGCGGCGTCGGCCGCCGCTTCGGCTCCGTCCTGCATGCGATCGGCATCCACCTCCGGAGCGATATTGGTCGGGTCGACCGGGGCAGTGCCCGCGCGGCCGGGCTCCGAGGTCGGGGTAGTCGGCGGGGTGGCCATCGCTTACGTCTCCCTGTGGTTCACCGCTCAACGCGCCGGCGTGGCCAGGCGTTCAACACGGCCAGTAGCGGCGGAACCAGCACGAGCCAGGCAATGCGGGCGCCATACCGGTCATGCGGGCCGGATAATGCGCCGGTTGCGAACGCGTTGGCGACCACGCCCAGCAACACCGTCAGCGCCAATCCCGCCAGCGCCGGGTTGCGCCGCCAGACGAACGGCATCAGCAGCACCGTGCCTGCCGCCCCCACGGCAAGCAGCGCCAAACGGAGTGGCGACAACGGCAGGGCGACCGCCGCTAATGTCCCGCCCACCTGCCGTGACGCCAAGAAACGCGCCATCTCGGCAGCCGGAAAATAGGTCCGCAGCAACAACCCCACGGTCGAGACGAGGTGTTGCGGCCCGAGCGTGTCGCCCACCTGCACCAACGCCAACTGCCGGGCCGTGTTGACCACGGCGTGCTCGGCGATCTCCACCGGCGCATGCCGCAAGGTGCCGGCGACCAGGCGGCTGGTTTCGGGCGCAAACAGGATTGGGCCGAACTCGTGCGCCCAGACGGGGCCGTCCGGCGACCATAGGAACGCGTCGCTATCCATGGGTAATTGGTCCGCCCACGCGCACACCCGGTAGCCAGACGCCGGGCACACGCTGCGGATGTAGTCCGCACCCGGCCCGTCCGCCTGCAGCCGCGCCAGGGCGAAGACCGAGCCATAAGGCGACACGCCGGCCACGCCGTTGCCCAGCATGTTGCTGCCCACCAGCCAGGCCAAGGCCAGCGCTAGCGGCACCAAGCAAGCCAGCAGGCGCCGGGGGCGGGCGATCAGCACCGCCAGCAGGCAACCGGACGCGACGATCAGATGCGCCAGGTGGGAAGCGATCGCGACCGCCCCGAGCAGCGTCACGCAGACGACAGCCACCCGGCCCAGCCGTCCCCAGGCCAGGAGGAAGATGCTCAGCACCGCGAGCGGCGCGAAGATGTCGGGCATCACGAACGTGGCGAACCAGGGCGCGGCGCTGCCCACCGCCAATACGGCACACAGGCCGAGATGGGTCCAAATATCTCCTCGCCCGGTCGCCCGCCCCACCAGCCAGAGCACGGCGCTCACCACCAGCACCTGTCCCGCCACGACGCCCCAGAGCGACAGGCTCCAATGCAGCAGCACGATCAGCGGGCCGTAAACCCAGGGCTTGTCCCAACCCATGTTGGGCTCGAGCCCCATGTCGGCGAGCCCGGCGGTGTCGCTGAACACCAGGGGGTAGCCGTTCACCAAGGCGGGCCACGAGAGCAGGGCGGCGCCGGCCAGCACCGCAGCCAGGGATTTCACCCCAGGAGTCGCATGACCAAGGGCCTCACCAACGCGAAGCGGCTGCGTCGTCCGCCTCGCGCGCCTCGACCCAGCGAGTCTCGCCGTCAGCGAATTCCTCGCGCTTCCAGAATGGCGCACGGGTCTTCAGCCAGTCGATCAGGAACGCGGTGGCCTCTAGCGCGGCGCCCCGGTGCCCGGCTGCCGTCAGCACCAGCACGATGCCTTCACCCAACTCCAGCCGCCCAACACGGTGCACCAGCGTGCAACCCAGCAGCGACCAGCGGCGGCAGGCTTCGTCCGCAATGGCGGTCATCGCCGCCTCCGTCATGCCGGGGTAGTGCTCCAGCGTCAGGCTCCGTAGCGGACGTGCAGGGTCGTCGCGCACGATGCCGATGAAGCTGCCGACGCCGCCAATGTCCGTGCGCCCGGCCGTCAACGCCGTCAGTTCGGCACCGAGGTCGAACCGCGCCGCCTGCACCCGGACCGTCGGGGTCACCCGCCGGTCACCGGGGGAAAGAAAGCGACCTCGTCCCCGTCCTGGAGCGCGGCGGCGGGTGGTGCGAAGGTCTGGTTCACCGCGGCCCGCACGGTGCGTAGATCAGCGAACGCAGCCAGCCCGGCATCGTCCCGCGCCCGCAGCCATTCGGCCAACCCACCAACCGTCGCTACACCGGGCGGGATCGCGAGCGTTTCCTCGCCGCGCCCCATGCGTTCCCGCAGCCAGGCGAAATAGGCGACCTTGACCGCCACTACCGGGTGGGGACCGTCTGCACGCTGCCGTCGGGACCGATCAGAGTGCTGGTCCCGTTGCCGTTCGGCACCAGGATGCCGCCGCCGTTCGGCGCGCCCGGGGTCTGCAAATTGCGATAACCCCGACCGCTGCCGCCGCCGACGTCGAGCTGCGGGCCGCTTGGCGTGGGGGTAGCGCCCCGTTGCCGCGGTGGAGTCGGCGGCGTTTGCGGCGGCGGCAGGCCTTGATCGGCGCTGTTCGCCCGGTTGACCTGCGGGTTGGGGCCAGACGTGGGACCGCCGCCGCTGGTGGGCTGGCCACCATTGCGGCGGATCTGCTCATTCTGCTGCTTCTCGATGTCCTGCATGGTCAAGTCGGGGCCGGCATCGGTCGGCCACACATTGCCGCTTTCCGGCACCAGCGGTTGCACATCGACGCTTTCGCCCCGAATCCGCAGGAATGTCTCGCTGCTTCCGGCGGGAGTGTTAGGGTTGGCGCCAAACCACTGGGTCGTGTGGTCGAGGAATACTCCAGTTCCGGTGCACCCCGAAAGCAAGCCCGCCGACACGATCGAAAGGATAGACAGGGCAGAACGCCGCATCAAGAATGGCTCCATAGATGGCCGCGCGGCCGGGTCGGGCCGGACTGTGCCTCCTAGACACGCTCGGCTCAAGGTTCCGCGAGGCTGCGGTGCACAAAAGCCACCATCCATGACGTAATTGCCGCAGTTTCATCGAGCTGTAGCACGGGCCGGTCACAGGAATGCAGGGGCAAATCGCTGGCGACGGCAGCTATATCGGGCCAATCGGGCCATAATGGTGGCTTGCCGAGGGACTCCCGGTAGACTTCCAGCTTCGGGATAGGGGAGCGGCGAAACCCCTCCACCAGCACCAGGTCGACCGGCGCCATGCGGGTCAACAATTCGTGCAGGCCCGGCTCTGGCGCGGCTGCCTCGTGGATCAGCGCCCAGCCACCCGGCGTCGTCAGCAACACCTCGCGCGCGCCGGCCTGGCGGTGGCGCCAGCTGTCCTTGCCGGGGCGGTCCAGGTCGGCTCCATGATGGGCATGTTTGACGGTGGACACCACCAAACCGGCGTCACGCAGCCGGGGTAGGACGGCTTCGATCAAGGTCGTCTTGCCGGCTCCGGACCAGCCAGCGATACCGAGAACGGGCTGCCGCTTCACTGGTTACGTTTCACTGACCGCTCGGTGCCCTCTGCACATGGCGCAACCCGGCTTGCAGGTATCCCCAGCCGGTCACCACCGTGAGCACGGCTGCGACCCAGAGCATCGCCTCGCCGATGCCGGAGACGGGCAGGTGTATGTGGAGCAGCATCGCCACGTCGTCCCCGGCCAGCAAGGTGCCGAGCGCGCCCATCTGGAAGCCGGTCTTCCACTTCGCCAGCTGGGTGACCGGCAAGCTGATCCGGATGCCGCCCAGATACTCCCGCAGGCCGCTGACCAGGATTTCCCGCAACAGGATGATGATCGCCGGGTAGAGCGCCCCGTTCGGCAGTCGCCCCAACCCGGCGAGCACCATCAGGGTGGCGCCGACCAGCAGCTTGTCTGCGATCGGGTCCAGCATGCGGCCGAGATCGGATTGTTGCAGCCGGGCGCGCGCCAGATGGCCGTCGAGCCAGTCGGTGATCCCGGCTGCTGCGAACAACAGCATGGCCACGAGGTCACCGACGGGCGTGCGGGCCGCCACGCAAGCGACCAGCAACGGTATTGCCGCGATCCGCGACAAGGTGAGCAGGTTCGGCAGGTCGGTGAGCATTGTCCCGACCTTAGGAGATTGCAGCGCCGCTGTCAGGCGGGTTTGGCTCGTGCGCCCTTAGCCCTTTGCTACGCTGTATTTCGGCCTACTGACTTGCCCACGCTTGCGGGCGGTGAGGTGCGCGTCGGTCTGGTTCATACCTTTCACCGTCCGTGTTCATTTCAATGACACGTCTTGCAGCCGAAGCAGCCCATCGGCGAGCAAGGTGAAGCCGCTGACCCGGCGCGAGACGCCCTGGATATTGCGCGGGGTCCACAAATAGATCAGCGGCAAATCCGCGCTCACCTTTTGCCAGACCTTGGCATACAGCGCGCGCCGTGCCGCCTGGTCGGGCTCGACGCGCGCCTGGTCCAGCCAGCCATCCACGTCTGCATTGCTGTAGTGCGCATAGTTCAACGCGCCGCCCGTGTGCAGGAAACTCCAGCTATCGGCGTCCGGGTCGAGCAGCCCCGACCAGCCGCCGAACGAGACCTGGTAGTCTCCGTGATTGACCGCGGCGAGCGAGGCGCCGAACTCCATCGCGTTGACGCGGACGGCGAAACCCGCATCGGCCGCCATGGCCTGCACGATCTCGCCGACTTGCACGCCCTGCGGCGTGTTGCTGACCACCAGGTCGACCGGAACCGGCGTCGCCACCCCGGCCTGCTGCAGCAATGCGCGGGCCCGGTCCACGTTGCGCGCCGGCGGTGTGATCGCCGGGTCGTATAGCGGGCTGACGGCCGAGACCGCCTGGGCATTTGGCGTGTAGACGCCGGCGTAGGCCACTTCGATGATGGCGGCACGGTCCAGCGACAACTCGAACGCCTGGCGCACGCGCGGATCGGTGCCGAGCGGCGTCTGCGCGCGCGGGCCGTTGCCGACGTTCATCGTCAGCGCGCCGTATCCCAGGCTGGGCACGGACACCACCGACAGCTTGCTGTTGCGCTGCACGACATCCACGTCCAGCGGCGCCACTTCGGCGATATCCAGCGCGCCGGCCTCGAGGTTGGCCCGGCGGATGCTGCTGTCGGGGATGACCTGGTAGTTGACGCGGGCGAGGTGGATGCGGTCGGCGGCCCAATAGCCGGGGTAGCGTTCGAGGGTGATGTGGTCCTGCGCGACCCGCTCGACGAACTTGAACGGTCCGGCGCAAACCGGGTGCAAGCCGAAATCCTTTCCCGCTGCCTCCGCCGCCTTGGGTGCCACCATCATGCCCGCACGGTCCGTCATCGCTGCGATCAGCGGGTAGAACGGCTGCTTCATCACCACCCGCACCGTCATCGGGTCGGCGATTTCGGCGTGGTCCATCGCCCCCATCTCGCTGCGGCGGAAGCTGCCGGGCGCGGTCAGATGGCGTTGCAGCGTGTAGACCACCGCCGCAGCATCCAGCGCCTCGCCATCCTGAAAGGTCACGCCAGGCCGGACGTGGATCAGCAGGTGCGTCGGATCGGTCCACTCGTAGCCGCTGGCCAGCACGGGCACGATGTTCAGCTTATCGTCGAAGTCGAACAGCTTGTCGCAGATCGCCGTCATCACGACGGTGCCGACATAGGTGCGCGAGAAGGTCGGGTCCAGCACGTCCGGGTCGTCCCGCATGCCGATGCGCAGGGTATCGGCAGGCTGCGCGTGAGCGGCGGTGGCGGTGAGCAGGAGTGCGGCGGCGAGGGCAAGGCGCATGGGTGATCCCCGGTGTGTTCGGCCAGCCACCCGATGCAAGTGCCATACCTCGCGGAATCGATGAAGGCTGAGCCTAATTACGCTGGCTACGAGCCCGCCCGGATGAATGCCGCCGCTCGCTCCGCCAGCATCATCACCGCCGGCTGGATGTTGGACGAAGGCACCAGCGGCATCGCCGACGCGTCCGCCACCCGCAAACCGTCCACGCCGCGCAGCCGCAGTTGCGGATCCAGCACGGCGGCCTCGTCGCTGCCCATCCGGCACGTGCCGCAGGGATGATACACCGTGGTGGCGGTCGCGCGGACGTAGTCGAGCAGGTCCTCGTCACGGTCGGCGCCGGGTGGGGGCAGCAGCTCCTCCTCGACCAGGGCAGAGAACGGGGCGGTGCGTGCGATGCGCTGGCCGATGCGGGCGCCGGCCACCATCAGATGCTGGTCGGAGGCGGCGGACAGATAGTTGGCGTAAATCAGCGGCCGGTCCGCCGGGTCGGGTGAGCGCAGGGTGAGCGAGCCGCGGCTATCCGGGCGGCATGGGCCCCAGTTCATCATCACGCCGGGATGCTTGGGGAGCACGTAGCCAGCGCCGGGAACCAGGCTGAAATTGATGAACTGGTATTGCAGTTCCGCCTCCTCGGCGCCGGGCGTGGCGCGGGCGAACAGTGTCGCCTCGGTCGCCCCCACCGCCATCTGGCCGGTGCGCTTCAGTGCGTAGCCGAGCGCCATCGCCGCCATGCGCAGGCGGCTCGCGGTGATCTCGTTCAGCGTGCCGGCGGGGCGGGTGCGGTACGACAGGCGCGCGATCAGATGGTCCTGCAGGTTCTGCCCGACAGCTGGCCGGTGCAGCGCGGTTGCAATGCCGTGGGAGGCGAGCATCGCACCGTCGCCCACGCCCGACAGCATCAGCAAGTGCGGCGTGGCGATCGACCCACTGCACAGCACGACCTCGCGCGTTGCCTCGAACAGCGTGTTTTGTCCGTTCGGAAGCACGACGTGCACGCCGGTCGCGCGCCCGCCCGCGATCTCGATCCGCTGCGCCGACGCGCCGGTGATCACGCGCAGATTGGGTCGGGAGCGGGCAGGGCGCAGATAGGCTTGCGCCGTGCTGATCCGGCGCCCGGCGCGCACGTTCATCTGGATAGGCGCCACGCCCTCGATCGCGCCGTCGTTGATATCACGGTGCAGGGGGAACCCGGCCGCCTGACACGACGCCACGAAGGCCGCGGCGCCCACCGACAACACGCGCGGCTCGCTGACAGGAATAGGGCCGTCCTTACCGCGCGAGTCGCCCGCGGCACCTTCCCATCGCTCGATGCGGCGGAATGTCGGAGCGACGTCCTCCCAACTCCAGCCCCGCGCGCCGGCTTGGGCCCATCGGTCGTAATCATGCGGTGAGCCGCGGAGGAACACCAACCCGTTCACCGAACCGGAGCCGCCCAGCACCTTGCCCCGCGGCCACGCGATCGGGCGGTCGTGCAGTTCGGGTTCCGGTTCGGTGATGTAGCCCCAATCGTAGCGGCGCGACTTGGAGAGCCTGGCGTATCCGGCGGGAATATGGATCCAGGGGTCGCGGTCGGACGGTCCGGCTTCCAGCAGGGTTACCCGGGTGCCGGAGTCTTCCGACAGGCGCGCAGCGAGAATGCAGCCGGCGGTGCCACCCCCGACGATGACGTAGTCCGACACGTCTGCCCGTGCGAGGGTGGTGGAACGCTGCTGTGCTATTGGCTGGTCCATGCTCAAGCTTTCGCAGTGAGCCGGCGCGTTTGGGTCATACGGTTGGACTGCTCCCGAGCAGCGCCGCGGTGCTCCGTGCCCGCGGTCGGATACGGCGGTCAGGCCGCGTTTGCGCCCACCCTACGGGCAGACATTTCGAGCAATCAAACGTTTTCTCACCGTTGCTCCCTGCGAAGCGGGAGAGGGGGACCATGCGCTTGCATGGTGGAGGGGGCGGGCCACAGACGGACCCTCGTGCCCCGCCCCCCCTCCGTCGGCTTCGACGCCACCTCCCCCGCTTCGCAGGGGAGGAAGGAACCGAGCGCGACCGCTCACAACGCCGCGTGTTCGATCCAGGCGGCGATATCGAGCAGCCGGCGGTCGCTGCTGCGCTTACCCACCAACTGCACACCGATCGGCATGCCATTCGGCCCGGTATGGCCCGGCAACGTCACGCACGGTGCATGCAACGCGGTGAACGCGGCGTTGAACACGGCGCTTCCCGTCTCCCGCAAGCCGAGCGGCGCCTCGCCCGGAGAGGCCAGGGTGAGCAGCACGTCGAACTCGTCGAACACCGCGTCGAACTCCAGCCGGCAACGCTCCGCCAGCCGCGCGTTGGCGGTATAGAGCTCGGGGCTGCAAGCCTCACCATCGGCGATGCGGCCGAAGCGCAGGTCGGGGCTGATGCGCTCGCGATGGAAGCTTTTCTCCCACGCCAGGCTGCGCGCGCCCTCCCAGGCCGAGATCCACCGCACGGCGTCATTCAGGCCACCGAAATGCGGTGGTAGCGCGAATTCCTTCACCGACGCGCCCGCCTTCGCCGCTGCACCGGAAACCGCGTCCAGCGCTTCGAAACTGCCGGGGCCGGCCTGCGAGGCGAACGGGGTGCGCAGGATGCCGATCCGCGGCGCCGGCACGTTGCCGCGGTTCAGCTTGACCGGCGGGGTGTCCGTCAGCACGCAGCGGTACAGCGCGATGTCGTCCAGGCAACGGGCATAGATCCCGATGGTGTCGAGCGTGCCCGAGGTGAGCTTGGTCCCGGCGTAGCTGATCTCGCCCCAACTGCCCTTGAAGCCGTGCACACCGCAATACGACGCCGGCCGGATTACCGACCCGGACGTCTGCGTGCCGAGCGCCAGCGGCACCATCCCAGCCGCCACCGCCGCCCCCGATCCGGATGACGACCCACCCGGTGTGCGGGCCGGGTCATGCGGGTTGGTGGTGGGGCCGGGCGCGCGGTTGGCGAACTCGCACGTCACCGTCTTGCCGAGCACGACGCCGCCCGCGACCCGGCTGAGCGCCACCACGCTGGCATCCTGCTCCGGCACATTGTCCGCATAGATCGGCGAGTTGTAGCGCGTGGCGAGCCCGGCGGTCGCGATGATGTCCTTGAAGCCGAGCGGGATGCCGTGCAGCGGGCCCTTGCTGCCTTGCTGGTCCAACTGCCGGGCCACTGTCCGCGCCGCCTCCGCATCGACTGCGGCGAAGGCCTGCACCACCGGTTCGCGCTCCGAGATGCGGGCCAGGCATGCCTCGACCAAGTCCAGCGCGGAGAGCTTGCCGGCCGCAATGGCGGCGATTGCGGCGGTCGCCGTCAGGGCGGCTGGGTCGGTCATTGTCACTGTCTCCATTCAGTCGGTGGTCCGTCTCTTGCACAGCACTCGAGGCCGGCTTGTGGGGCTTTGCAAGAGGCGCACCAGTCACTGAGATGGAGTTCGCATGCGCAACGGTCTCGCCCGCATTCTCCAGGCCGCTTGCCTGCTGACCGCCGTAGCGCAAGGGCAGGTATCCGCGGCTGAAACGCCCGGATGCACATTGCGCATCGGCATGACGCTCGCCGACCTGCCGACACAGAACGGCGCACCGGACCAGGGCACCGAGGGCGTGCGCTTCATGGGCTACACGCTGTATGATTCGCTGATCAACTGGGACCTCGGCCACGCCGACC
The DNA here is from genome assembly GCA_964247805.1 of uncultured Acetobacteraceae bacterium. Classification (GTDB taxonomy): domain Bacteria; phylum Pseudomonadota; class Alphaproteobacteria; order Acetobacterales; family Acetobacteraceae; genus LMUY01. The sequence goes on from CAXTWC010000016.1 coordinate 37,325, forward strand.
GCACTTCGGCGCTGACCCCGGGGCTGGCCACGTCGTGGGCGGTGGACGAGCAGGACAACACGCGCTGGCTGTTCAAGCTGCGGCCTGGCGTGCACTTCCAGGACGGCTCGGTATTCGACGCGGATGCCGTGGTGTGGAACCTGGACAAGGTGCTCAACAAGGCGTCACCACAATACGACCCGGCGCAGGTGGCCCAAGTTGTGTGGCGCATGCCGGGCGTGCGCGGCTACCGCAAGATCGACGACGCCACGGTCGAGATCTCCACCAACGGGCCGGACGCGACGCTGCCATACCAACTCACCGCCGTGCTGATGGCGAGCCCGGCGCGGTGGCGCGAGACCGGGTCGTGGCAAGGCTTCGCGCGCCACCCATCCGGCACCGGGCCTTGGACGCTCGACCAGTATGTGCCGCGCGACCATGCCGCGCTGCTGCGCAATGCCGGTTATTGGGACCCGGCGCGCGTGCCCCGGTGCGAGCGGCTGGTGCTGCGCCCCGTGCCCGACCCGAGCACGCGGACGGCGGCGTTGCTGAGCGGGCAGGTGGATTGGATCGAGTCCCCGGCGCCCGACATGGTGGACAAGTTGCGCAGCAGTGGCGACCAGGTGCTGACCGGCACGATGCCGCATATCTGGCCCTACACGCTGAACCGCACGCCGGGCAGCAAGCTCAACGACATCCGCGTGCGCAAGGCGTTGAACCTGGCCATCGATCGCGACGGCATGGTGCAGTTGCTGGGCGGGCTGGCACAGCCGGCGGTGGGCGTGGTGGCGGAGGGCAGCCCTTGGTTCGGCAAGCCGAGTTTCGCCATCCGTTACGACCCGGCGGAAGCGCGGCGGTTGCTGGCGGACGCCGGCTATGGGCCGCAGAACAAGCTGCATCTGAAATTCATGATCTCCACCTCCGGCTCGGGGCAGATGTATCCGGGACCGATGAACGAGTTCGTGCAGCAGAACTTCGCCGATGTCGGCGTGGACCTGCAGTTCGAGGTGTTGGAATGGCAGGCGCTGCGCACCCGTCGCGATTCCGGCGGCGCCGCAGGGCCGACCAACAAGGGCATCGACGCGATCAACAACAGCTGGAATTCGATGGACCCGATGAGCGCGTTCCTGCGCCACGTCGATAGCCGCCTGGTGCCGCCGGCGGGACTGAACTGGGGTTTTCTGAACGACCCGGAGCTGGACCGGTTGTGCGACGATGCGCGGCAGACCTTCGATCCAAAGGCGCAGGACGCGGTGCTCGCTAAGATCAACGAGCGGATGGTGGACCAGGCTGTGTGGATTTTCGTGGTGCACGACGTCAATCCGCGGGCGGTCTCGGCGCATGTCCAGGGTGTGGTGGAGGCGCAGAGTTGGTTCGTGGATTTCTCGCCGGTGTCGGTCAGTCCGTAGCGGCGTCTTCTCCCTGTCCCCTTGCGGGAGAGGGCTTTTACCTCGAGCGGCTGACTTCCTCGCCGTCTTGCGGGCGCAGCGTGCTCAGCCCGGGAATCGCCACCAGCGGTAGTATCGCGATCAACAGGAACACGTGCTGGAACTCGCCGACCGTCGGCGTGCCACTGCCGGACGCAAGCCAACCCAGCACGGCGGCACTCACCGACACGCCCAGCCCCATCGTAAGCTGTTGCACCACGCTGCCGAGGCTCGTTGCGGTCGAAAGCCGGGGCCCGGGAATGTCCACATAACTCAAGATCTGCACGGTGTTGAACTGCACGTTGCGCACGATGCCGAATGCCATCAGCGCTGCGATGAGCACCCAATGCGGAGTCGCCGGGTCGAACAGCGAGAAGCTCGCGATGAGGCCGGTGGCGAGCAGCGAGTTTGTCAACAGTAGGGTCTTGAACCCCATCAGGCGCAGCAGGCGGGATGTCAGCGGACGCATAATGATCGCGGCCAGGCTGATGACGAAAGTAAGGCTACCGCTCACCACCGCGCTGAGGCCGAAGCCCACCTGGAACATCAACGGCAGGAGGAACGGCGGCGCGTTGATGCCCACCCGGCTGATGCCACCGGCGAGCGAGCCCACGCGGAAGGTGCGGATCGCGAACAGCGACAGGTCCAGCACCGGGGCCGCCCGCCTGCGCGAGAACCAGGCGTAGATCGCAAGCACGACAACTCCCACCCCCGCCATACCGAGTTGCACCCCGAGCGGAACCGTGGCCCGGCCAGCCGTCTCCAGCACGGCCTGCAGCATGACCAGCCCCAAGCCCACCAGGAGAAACCCCGGCAGGTCGAACCGGCGCGGCACGGGGCCGCGCTCGTTCGGGATGGAGGTCCAGGCGATCGCAATCGCGAGCAACCCGAACGGCACGTTGACCAGGAAGATCCAGCGCCAGTTGGCGTAGCTGGTGATCACACCGCCCAGCAGCGGCCCGACGGTCGGCCCGAGCATCGCGGGGACGCTGACATAGGTCATCGCACGTACGAGCTCGGCCTTGGGGAACGAGCGGAACAGGATCAGCCTACCGACCGGGTTCATCATGGCACCGCCGAGACCCTGCAGCACGCGCATTGCCACCAGCGTCTCGAGGTTCGTGGCCGACGCGCACAGCACCGAGCCGGTGGTGAACAGTACGTAGGCTGCGCATATGACGTTGCGCGTGCCGAACCGGTCCGCCACCCAGCCGCTGATCGGAATGAAGATCGCCAGGCTCAGCACGTAGCTGGTGATGGCGAGGTTGAGCCGCAGCGGGGTTTCCCCCAGGCTCGCCGCCATTTGTGGGATGGCGGTGGTGATGATGGTGGCGTCGAGCTGCTCCATCAGGAACCCGGCGGCTACGACCAGCGGCACCAGGTAGCGCCCCGCCCGGCCCGCGGCGGCGAGCGACAAACGCGACGCACCAGCTTGCGGAAGTTGAGGGCTCAAAGGTCCACAGGCCGCGTGGGGTTGTCGTTCGGGTCCGGCATGCTCCACCTCGGGTCAGTCAGTGGTGTGAAAGGCCCTAGGCCGGGTGGGGCGGGCTGTCTAGCATCGCGCCACCTGAGCAGGAGCCTATGCGCATGACCACACCCCTCCGCCTCGGCTTCGATATCGGCGGGACGTTCACCGATTTCGTGCTGGTGGACCCGTCGACCGGGGCCTTGCGGCTGCACAAGCTGCTCACCACGCCGCAAGACCCGGCGATCGGTGCGCTGGAGGGGCTACGGCAGATCGTGGCGGACCACGGCGCCCGGCTGGAGGATGTCGGCGAGATCGTGCACGGCACCACGCTGGTCACCAACACCATGATCGAGCGCAAAGGGGCGAAGCTCGGCCTGCTCACCACCGCCGGGTTCCGCGACGTGCTGGAGGCGGGGACCGAGCAGCGCTACGACATCTACGATTTGTTCCTCACCTACCCCGAGCCGCTGGTGCCGCGCCATCGCCGGCTGGAGGTGACCGAGCGGATCGATCGCGACGGTCGCGTCATCACTCCGCTCGATGCTGAGAGTGTCCGTCGGGCAGCGCTGCAGCTGAAGGCGGCGAAGGTGGAGGCGGTCGCGATCTGCTTCCTGCACGCCTACCGCGAGCCGGCGCACGAGCGGGCAGCGGC
>CAXTWC010000016.1:40950-45896 GCA_964247805.1 uncultured Acetobacteraceae bacterium
CCGCTCGGGCTGACCGTCGAGCAGGCAGCGTGGGGCATCCACCGCGTGGTGGTGGAGAGCATGGCGGATGCCGCCCGGGTGTATTTGGTGGAGCGCGGCAAGGATCCGCGGCGCTACGCCATGGTCGGTTTCGGTGGCGCCGGCCCGGCGCATGCGGCGGAAGTCGCGCGCGCGTTGGGCATGGGTGAACTGGTGGTGCCGCCGGCATCCGGCGCCGCCTCCGCACTCGGCTTCCTGGCGGCCCCGCTATCGGCCAGCCGTGTCCGGTCTCGTCCCATAAGGCTTGGCCCCGAGATGGACCTGGCCGAGATCGAACGGATCCTAGGCGAGTTGGAGGCCGAAGCCCGCGCCGAACTCGTATCGGGCGGCCTGACCGAGGGGCTGACCGTCGAGCGTGCGGCCGACATGCGGCTGGTCGGGCAGATGCACGAGATCGGCGTTCCCATGCCCGCCGGCAAGCTGGACCAGGACAGCCTGCCCGCGCTGATCGCCGCGTTCACGACCGCCTACACCGCCCGTTACGCCGCCCTGCAGGCCGGGGCACAGGCGGAGGCGGTGAACTTCCGCGTCACCGTCACCGGCCCGGTCCCCACCGTGACACTGGCGAGCCAGAGCACCGGGGCCGCCGCCGCCCGCAAAGGCGAGCGCCAGGCCTGGTTCGGCGACGGCTTCACCACCGCCGCAGTGTACGACCGCTACACCCTGCCGGAAGGTGCGGAGATCGCCGGCCCAGCCATCGTGGAGGAGCGCGAGTCCACCACCATCATCGCCCCCGGCGACACCCTGCGAGTGGACGCGGCCGGCAATCTGCGCATCGCCATCGGCATGTCCAGCGCCATGGCCTTGGTGCAACCCGGCATGTCCCACGCCGAAGCCCGCGCCGCGATCGAGGCCGACCCGATCGCGCTTGAAATCATGTGGAGCCGGCTGACCACGGTGGTGGACGAGATGTGGATCACCATCATCCGCACCGCTTTCTCGCTGATCATCGCGGAGTCACAGGATTTCGCCTGCGAGTTGCTGGACCCGCAGGGCGAAACGCTGGCGCACTCGCCTCGCGCGATGCCGGTGTTCAACCTAACCCTGCCGCGCGCGGTGAAGGCGCTGCTGCAACGCTTCCCGGTGGAGACGCTGCAGCCCGGCGACATGCTGGTCACCAACGACCCGTGGCTTTGCGCCGGGCATCTGTTCGACATCGCCGCCGTGTCGCCGGTGTTCCGCGCCGGGCGCGTGGTGGCGCTGGTCGGCATCGTTGGCCACGTCGCCGATATCGGTGGTACGCGCGACAGCCTGAAGGCGCGGGAGATCTTCGACGAGGGCCTGCAGATCCCGCCGATGAAGCTGGCCCGCGCCGGCGTGGACAACGAGGACCTGTTCACCATCATCGGCGAGAACGTACGCAACCCGGCGCAAGTGATCGGCGACATCCAGGCCTTCATGTCCGCCAACCGGATCGGCGCGCAACGCCTGCTCGCCTTCATGGACGAGTATGGTCTGGCCGATCTCAGCGCGCTCGCCGCCATCGTGCAGGATCGTGCGGAAGTGGCGATGCGCGCCGCCATCACCGCGCTGCCGGATGGCACGTACACCAGCAGCGTCCCGTTCAGCCCGGTGGATGAGGAATTGATCCTGCCCCTGAAGCTGACCGTCAGTGGCGACACGATCGAACTCGACTTCGCGGGTGCCCCGGCGCAACGCATCGTGGGCGGGGTGAACTCCACGATGAACTACACCGCCGCGCATGCGACCTATCCGCTGAAATGTATGCTGACGCCATCGGTCAGGGGCAATGCTGGCTGCTACCGCCCGTTCACGGTGAAGGCGCCGGAGGGTTCGATCGTGAACTGTACTCGCCCGGCGCCGGTCGCCTCACGCATCCGCACCGGGTGGTATCTGGCGCCGGCGGTATTCCAGGCGCTGGCATCGGCCGCACCCACCACGGTGCAGTCGCCGACCGGGCTGCCGGTTGCGGTGAACATGTCGGGGCGCACCGAGGCGGGGGCGTTTTACGCGGACCACCTGTTCATGGGGGGCGGGCAGGGCGCCAGCACCCATGGCGATGGTAAATCCGGGCTGCTGTACCCGACCTCCGCCGCCAACACCGCGATCGAGGTGTTCGAGGCGCGGGTGCCCGTGCTGGTGGAGGAGAAGACCTTCGTGACCGACACCGGCGGCGCCGGACAGACCCGCGGCGGCCTGGGCCAGCGCGTGCGCTTCCGCAAGCTGTACGAGGACGGGTTACCCACCCTGGCTGCGCTGTTCCCGGAAGGGGTCAAGCGGGGGCTGCCCGGCTTGGCAGGAGGCCACCCGGGCGCGCAGGCCTTCGCCGGCGTGCGGTCCCCGGATGGTGCGTTGCTGAAGGATTGCGGCTCCGGCGAGCTCGTGACCCTGACGCGCACGGACGAGATCGCCGAGATCGTATTTGCCGGGGGCGCCGGGTATGGCGATCCGCGCAGGCGTCCAGCGCATCGCGTCGGCACGGATTTGCAGGACGGGCGCATCAGCGAAACCGAGGCTCGCGAAACATACGGCGCCACCCGCGCCGAAGCCGCGGAGTGATCACGGTGGAGATGATCGGGCCAAGCATCACCGTCGTGCCAGGGCTTGACCCTGGTATCCACGCCGTCCCACACGCACCGATCATTGATGTCACTAGGTCCAACCCCGTGGGTGCCCAGATCGAGTCCGGGCAAGATCAGTTCCTCCCCCGTTTTTCACGGGGAAGGTGGCGGCGAAGCCGACGGAGGGGGTGCAGCGTCACAATCCGTGTGTGGCCCGGCCCCCTCCACCATGTTTCGCATGGTTCCCCTCCGCCGCTAAGCAGCGAGGGAGGATCTAGTAACGGTCACCCCGCCCTGGGACGGACGCCTGCCGAATCTCAGGCGCGGGTTCGTTCACCACTTTCTTGATTACCGGCTCGCCACGCAGCGCCTTTGGACGGCGGGCCATCGTTTCGCGGACGCCATATTTGACGATACCCTGTTGATGTTGACGCAGGTTTACCGGGCCTATCCCCCATACCGGGTATGACGTATCGGCGCCCTTCATATCAAACTTCCGTGTTCGCACCAAAAGGGGCGAGAGGAGGTGGCTATGTTGGCGCGTCGGGACTTTCGCAATGCGCTCGTCTTCTTTCAAGCGGGTGAGCTCGCGTTTCGGTCGGGCACCTGGCTGCACGACGGGCCGCACCGCCCGGGAACGCGCGAGCAGATTGCCTGGCAAACTGGCTGGGAGAGCGCCGAGGAAGAACAGCTGGATCTCGACAGCGAATTGCGCACGCAAGAGGCCGCAGCCGTTTGACTCCGGGCGATCGTCAGCCCGGCGTACCTCACGCCGTGCCGTAGGTGATGCCTAACTCCGCAAGGAACCGTCGATAAGCGACACCCATGCGGTCCGAGCGGTGGTGCATCTCCTCGCGCAGGTCCACAGGGATGCGCTCCGGACGCTGTGTCTCCACGATGTCGCGGTCCTGGCCATACACGATGTCCTGCCGCGGCAGCATCTGCTCCACCGTCATCTCGGGCGCGAAGTTGATCGCGAACAGTACCCGGTTGATGCAGTTCACCTCGTCCACCGGCTGTGACGTGAAGAACGTGGTGAAGCGGTCGTCCGGAGTGCCGAGCGATGCCTTCTCCGGATCCTTGATCGTGACCCGCTTGGAGAAATACGCCACCAGCGGCCGGAACGCGGAATAGGAGTAGCCCGCCTGCACCGGCACGCCGCGGAAATCGCCGAACGGCTGGAACACGCTGATCTCGCTGGAATGCACGCCGGTCTCGGTCCGGTGCACTTCGTAATCCGGGATGATGTCGGGGTTGGTCGCCACCCCGTTCAACCCGGCATGCACGAACGGAAAATGCGTCGCGTCGATGAAATTCTCCACCGAGCGGAAGCCGTTCGCCCGGTACGGATACGGCCCGGCGAAGAACGCGCGGAACCCGGGGGTGTCGCGCTCGGGGAAAGCGGGTGGCTCGTGCGCGGGCGTGCCGAGCGTGGCCCAGACGAAACCGTCCTGCTCCTTCGTGCGCACTGGAAACGCGCGGGCCTTGGATGGGATCGGCTGTCCGGGGGCCACCGGGATCAGTACGCACTCGGCCGCGCCATTGTAGCGCCAGCCGTGATACGGGCACACCAGCGTGTCGTCGGCGATCCATCCCTTCGACAGCCGCGCGCCGCGGTGGATGCACAGATCGTCCCAGATATGCGCCTGCCCGGCGGCATCGCGCCATCCTACCAGGTCGCGCTCCAGCAGCCGGGTGGAATACACCTGGCCCGGCACCAGGTCGGTCGAGTAGGCGACCACGTGCCAATCGTTCAGCATCGCCGGGTCACGGCACAGCGGGCTAGCCGGGGTCGTCAGCGTGTCGAGCATGGGGACACTCCTCGCAGGGGTTCAGGCGGCTTTGGCAAACGGGGCAGGGACCGCCGTAGGGGCATCGTAGTCGTACACCCAGTTGGCCTGGATGCCCGATTTGTGCGGGTTCACCAGGCTGCGCAGGCGGTACACCACGTCCCGCTTCAGCAACGCGAGCGGCGAGGCGAGATGGTAGGTCCGCCCCCGCTCGCGCGATTCAAGTTGCACGCGGGCCGTGCGCGGGCGGCGCAGTTCCTCGTACAGCGCAAGACCCTGCTTAGGCTCAGCCTTATGCGCGTCCAACGCCGCGGCGAGCACGTAGCCGTCCTCGATCGCCATAGCCGCACCCTGCGACAGGAACGGTAGCATCGGGTGCGCCGCATCGCCCAGCAGCGTCACGCGGCCGATCGACCAGGCCGGCATCGGGTCGCGGTCGAACAGGCCCCATTTGTAAACGGCGGAAGCTTGCGAGAACAACCGGATCAGCTTTGCGTTCCAGCCCGGATAGCCGGCCAGCAATTCCTCCCGCGAGGAGGGCGCGTTCCACGACTCTTCCACCCACTCCGCCGTTTCGGACACGGCGACGATGTTC
>CAXTWC010000017.1:0-45485 GCA_964247805.1 uncultured Acetobacteraceae bacterium
AGCGCAGACGCCGCTCCCCCATCTTGAACCACGCCTTGGCGATCTTCCCACCTTCGACCTCGTAGATGCAGATCACGTCCACCTCGCCCCGACCGTCCGGGAAGTTCCGTTGCACCGTCTCGTGGTCCACCACCACGTTGCCGACGACGATGCGGGTCAGCAGCCTCCCGAACAGATCCGGCTCCTTGAACCGCTCGACATGCCGCTCGCGCACGGCCGCTGCGCCGTCCGCCAGCAAGGTGGCGGGGAAAGCGTAATACTGGCAGTCGTCCGCCCACCACCGCATGAAGGCGTCCATGTCGCGCGCGTTGTAGGCCGCCAACTGCATCTGAACGGGGTAGGCGATCTCGTCGGTTTGGGTGTGGGTCATCACAAGCCTCGGCAATAAAAAACCCCGCGACGTGTGTCGCGGGGCGTTCGGCGTTCACAGGCGGCGTGGGTAAGGACTAGCCTATCCGTTCCCCCAGACCGACACCGCAAGCGTGACAACACCGCCGCATGTCGCGCAGCTTCGGCGTCGTTCGCACGGGGGACGGACGTTGGTCATCGAGGCACTATCCTGTCGCTGCCGAGGAACGATCGTCAAGTCCGCTCCCGGCCAACGCGCCCTGTGTCGTCCGACCAACGCGTTCCCCGGTGCGGCTGGCCGAACAGGGGCGGTCGTGCGCCAATGAGAGTTGACGTACCATCCGAGGGATCGAATTGCGATGCGCCTAAACCAGAGATTGCCGGTTCTCGCCACCGTGCGGCAGGCCTACGCGCTAATTTGGCAGCAACGCCTTTTGCACGCCAAGGCGATCTGGCCGCCGATCGTGTTCCTGGTGGCCGCCGAGTTCATCTACCACAGGGTGGTCGGCAACGCCGAAGGGGTGATGGCCCGGTGGCACGCGATCCTGGACGCGCCCTGGTACCTGCCGCCAGCCGCCGCCATCCTCTGGCTGGCTGGGCTGAAATTCCTCCTCTCGTTCAGCATCTCGTGGCGCCGCCACTTGCTGCTCGGAGAGAAATTCGACCCGTTCTTTTTCAAGGCGCCGTTCTGGCGCTACCTCGGTTTCCTCCTGCTGACCTACGCCTGGGCGTTACCTCTCGTGCTCCTGTCCCTCATCCCTGGGGGGCTGCTTGCCGCCGCGTACGCGCGGGGTGCGGCGTCCATCGCAGCCGTCGCGCTCGGGCTGCTGGCGGTCGCCTTCGTGGTGTGGGCGATCGTGCGCCAGGTGCCGTTCTTCACCGCGCTCACACTCGAGCCACCGCGGCCGGCCTGGCGAGACTGCACCGGTGCGATGCGCGGCACCGTGATCCGCTACATCGCCACCTTCGTTCTCGCGATGCTGCCGATCGTGGCGCTCAACGCCCTGCTGGATTTCGGGCTGCAGCTCGCCGGCGCTGACCGCCATGCCGTGCACGTCGCCTTGGGCGAGTCTGCTTTCCGGCAAGCGATGCTGTTCGTGCATTTCTCCCTCGGCGCATCGATCGGAGCAGTCACGACCATGCTGGTGCTCCCACACCTGCGGGAACGGCTCCAGGATGCGGAGCCGGCGGCGCCTCTGCTGTCCCATAGTTAGCTGCGATGGTCCCCCTTGGGACGGTGGCCCTCCGTGTGGTCTGATGCGCCCATGATACCGCCCGATCTCACCACCCTCCGCGCGTCCAAAGCCGACCCCGCCCTGCGCGAGGCGTTGCTGGCGCTCGTGGGCTTCGGCGTGCGGATTGCCCAGGTGGCGGCGGAGGTGGCCGAGGCCGAGGCCCGCATCGTGGCCATTGTCACGAGCGGGTTGCCCACTGGCCTGGCGGACGCCGGGTCGCTGGCCGAGGCGCAGCAATCCGGGTTGGTGGTGGATGCGGCCGACCTGGCCCTGGCGCAAGCCTCGCCGCGGATCGCCGCCGCGTCCCAATCATTCGAACGGGTGTCCCGCGCGGTGCGGCGGACCGCGGCGCTGGTCCAACGCCTGGACACCGGCTGGCCGCGCTGGGGCGGGTCGGACGACCGGCACGCGATGGCGCGTAGGCACGTTGCCCGCAGCGTGGGCGAGATGATCGCCCGGCAGGCGCAGGGCGAGGCGGCCGAACGGCTGTTCGACGATTTGGGCGAACGGCTCGACGCATTGGAAATGGACGGCGGGCTGGACCGGCCGGCGGAAGAGTTGATCGCCGCGATCTGCCGCGACCTCGGACTGACACGGCCAGAGCCGGCGGCGGACGGAAAGATCAGGGCTTCGCCCCGAACCCCACCAGAGGACAGTCGTCCTCTGGACACCTAAACAAAAGGGTCAAGGGGATGACCATCCCCTTGCGGGTGCAGGGCAGAGCCCTGCGCTTACTACCCCTTCACCAAACTACACCCACCCTCGCTCATCGGCCGGAACGCCTCGTCCGCCGGCGTGGTCGCGACTAGCTTCAGCCCGTCCCAAGGCTGCTTGCTCTCCTCCGGAGACTTCGCCTGGAAAAGATATGACGGGTGGATCTTGCGTCCGTCCTCCCGGATCTTGCCCACGCCGAAGCAATCGTCATCCGTCGGCATCGCCTTCATCCGCGCCACCACGGCAGCCCCGTTCGTCTTCGCCGTCGCGATGCCCACATCCGCCACCGCCTTCAAATAATGCAGTGTCGAGGCATAACACCCCGCCTGCACCATGTTCGGCCACTGGTTGGGCGTCTTGGGCCGGATCCGCTCGTTGAACGCGCGAGTGCGGTCGTTCAGGTCCCAGTAATAGCTTTCCGTCAGCAGCAGGCCCTGCGCCGCCTCCAGCCCCAGCGCGTGGACGTTGCTATTGTACATCAGCATCGCCGCCACCTTCATCGTCCGCATCAGGCCAAACTCGCGGGCCTGCTTGATGCAGTTGATCGTGTCGGTGCCGCTATTCGCCAGGCCCAGCACCTTCGCCCCGCTCGCCTGCGCCTGCACCAGCAAATTGGAGAAATCCGACGTGTCCGGAAACGGATAGCTGGCACTGCCCAGGACCTTGCCACCCGCCGCCTGGATGAAGTGCGTGGTGTCCCGCTCCAGCTGGTGGCCGAACACATAGTCCGCGGTCAGGAAGAACCAGGTGTCGCCGCCGGCCTTCACCATCGCCCCGCCGGTCGAGCGCGCAAGCATATAGGTGTCGTACGTCCAGTGCACCGTGTTCGGCGAGCACTGCGCCCCCGTCAGGTCGGTCGTGGCGCCGCCGTTGTTCAGCATGACCTTGTTCTTCTCGCGGCACACATTGGCTACCGCGAGCGCCACAGAGGAGGTCGGCACGTCCACGATCACGTCCACACCCTCCTGGTCGAACCAGCGCCGGGCGATGCCGGCCCCGACATCCGGCTTGTTCTGATGGTCGGCCACGATGACCTCGACCGGAAAGCCCTTGTTGCCGAACTCGGCCACCGCCTGGCGCGCGCAGATCGCACTGGTGGGGCCGCCATCGTCGCGGTACGGGCCGGATTGGTCGTTCAACACCCCGATCCGCAGCGTTTGCGACTGCGCGCGGACGATGCGGGGCAGCATGGCGCCGGCTGCGGCAGCACCTGCGAAGCTGCGTCGGGACAGGATCATGGCGGGCTCGCTCCTCGATGCGCCTCTGTTCGGGCGCTGTTGCACAAGCGTAGCGGTCCGCGGGCCCTGCTGGCAATTGCCTCGCGCCATGTCGCCGCCGTAGCCTGACGCCATGCAACCACCCCCCGCCCCGACCCGGCGTGACCTGCTCGGCCTGATCGGCGCCGTGGCGGGCGGCTCGGCCCTGTACGTCGCCATGGCCGCCCTCGGACACGCGGCGGAGAGCACCTACACCGGCCCGTTGAAGCTCGACGGCGACCCGAAAGGCGCCAGCGTGCTGGTGCTGGGCGCGGGCGTCGCCGGCATGGTCGCCACGATGGAGCTACGCCGGGCCGGCTACCGGGTGGAGCTGCTCGAGTACAACCCCCGCCCCGGTGGCCGCACCTGGACCATCCGCGGCGGCGACAGCTACACCGAGCTGGGCGGCGCCACGCAGCACTGCGAGTTCGACCCGGGGCTGTATCTCAACCCGGGCCCGTGGCGCATTCCGTACCACCACCGCGGCCTGCTCGACTATTGCAAGCGGCTCGGGGTGGCGCTGGAGCCGTTCGTCCAGGTCAACCACAACGCCTACCTGCATGGCACCGGCGCCTTCGGAGGTAAGCCGCAGCGCTACCGCACCATCCAGGCCGACTTCCACGGCACCGTCGCCGACATGCTGGCCAAGGCCGTGCAGACCAAACAATTAGCCGACACCGTGACCCCGGAGGACACCGAGATCCTGCTCGCCGCCCTGCGGAGTTGGGGCGCGCTGGACGGCGACTACCGTTACCGCACGGGGTGGGACAGCAGCGAGCGGCGCGGCTGGGACAAGCCCCCCGGCGGCGGGCTGGACGCGGTTCCCGTCCCGTCGCAGCCGATCGCCCCCGCCGACCTGTTGCACAGCCGGCTGTGGCGTGCGCTATCGGTCGCCGCCGACTACGACTACCAGACCACCCTGTTCCAGCCCGTCGGCGGCATGGACGCGATCGCCCATGCCATGGGCCGCGAAGTCGCGCCGGTGCTGCGGCTGAACACCAAGGTCACCGCCATCCACCAGGACGAAAGCGGCGTCACCGCCCAGTGGCAGGACACGAACACGGGCGCTACCGGGCAGTCCCATGCCGATTGGTGCGTATGCGCGATCCCGCTCAGCATCCTCAGCCAGATCGAGCTCGATGTCTCCCCGGCGATGGCGCAGGCGATCCAGGCGGTGCCCTATGCTCCCGGCCTCAAGATCGGCCTGCAGTTCCGCCGCCGCTTCTGGGAGGAGGACGAGGCGATCTACGGCGGCATCAGCTACACCGACCTGCCGATCTCCCTCATCAGCTACCCGCAATCCGGCTTCCACACCGCCAAGGGCGTGCTGCTCGGCGCCTACCCGTTCGGCCCCTATGCCTACGAGTTCACCTCGCTCGACCCGGCGGAGCGCGTGCGCCGGGCCGTGGCATACGGTGCGCAAATCCACCCGCAATACACCACGGAGTTCGAGAACGGCATGGCCGTCGGCTGGCACCGGGTGCCCTGGTCGCTCGGCTGCTACGGTCAGTGGACGGAGGCCACCCGCAAGCAGCACTACGCCAACCTCTGCGCCCTGGATGGCCGCATCCTGCTGGCCGGCGAGCACGCCTCCTACGTCCCCGCCTGGCAGGAAGGCGCCGTGTTGTCGGCGTTGGACGCAGTGCGCCGGCTCCATGCCAGAGTGGTGGCAGCATGATCCGGTGCGCGTTGTTCCTGATGCTTTGTGCAACCCCGTGCTGGGCCGACGAGCCCGGGCCGACCTTCGGCAGCCCCTTCCACTTCACCGAGACCGGGGGCGCCGCGGTCTACAACTCCGTCTGCGCCGGGTGCCACATGCCGGACGGGCGCGGTGCGGTGGGGGCTGGCCGCTACCCGGCGCTCGCGGGTGACGAGCGTCTTGCGGCCGCCGGCTACCCGATCGCGCGCGTGCTGCACGGCAAGGGCGCAATGCCGCCGTTCGCGCGCACCCTGTCCGACGATCAAGTGGCAGCGGTGGTCGGCTTCATCCGCACCCAGTTCGGCAACGCCTACCCGAATGCACCCACCGGAGCCGATGTCGCCGCCGCCCGCTGAACCTTCGAGTTCTTCGAGCGGCTGGTCGTCGCAGGAAACGTTGAAAAACCAGTCCCTTCGAGGTTAATCTCCCAATGCGGGCACGCAACTGCGGCGTGCAACTGGCGAGCCCATCGGTCCGCTCCCAAAGGTGGAATGCGCCGTCCCGACCGTATCCACGGATCGCGCTGAACGGGCCGCTTACCATCCCCCACTCGCAGCAACCCGGTAACGAGTGACCCCGCCTGCCAGCCCTGCAGCACCGATCGCGTCGCTCCGCGATTAACACTGTTTTGCTGCAGTCGACGACGGGCTGGGCGCTGCAACGAAGCCACGATGGTCGGGTGGAAATAGCCCCCGATCCCAGCCAACGCGCACTCCATCGGCTCTTCGCATGCTTACTGCGCGAGAAGCCAAAAACAATAATTCCAGGTCGTTAACGTATTAGTAATGCTTAGAAGGCTAAGATCAATCTAACATACGATGGTGTAAGAACATGGCATGGCCCGAGTACATCCGCACAATCCAGCGGTTAGCCTAGCGATAAAGGTTGTTGCTTATCAGCCAACGAGAGTGATGAGGCGGCTCAACCAGAGCGTGCAACATGCTGTGAGTGATGGTTTCTCGGCACTGTTCTAGCCGAGAACTTCAGGAAATTGGCGCTTGACGTTCCCCGCATACGATCGTAACTCACAGAAACGTGATCGAACCAGGAGGCGAAAATGCCGCCGACCCTTCCCAAGCAACAATCAGTTGCGATTTGACACCGTGGAAATCTGTTTCACGCCCGGGTCGAACCCTTCCGCCGGCCTGGCTATGGCCTCTGAGCGCCGGTTTTCGGCCTGGCTAGCCCGGAAACCAACTCCGCACGCCTTGACATGGCAACCGGCTGTTTTCGTCGCGAAACACCCGCCCGCGGCGCGTCTCCTGCAGCCGGTCGACCAGGACCTGCCTCGGCAGGTCTCCCGGCGGCCGCGCGCACCAATCGTGCTCCCATCGAACGCAGAAATCAGCCAACCGGCACTCTTGTCCATTGCGCCAGCAGATAGACTGGCGTGTTTGACCACGTCTTCGATCCCGCATCTGGGGTCTGTCGGCAAAGCCGTATTGGACTGCTCCGTTGCAGGGATCGCCTTACTGCTGCTCACGCCGTTGCTGTTGCTGATCGCCCTCGCCATTCGCCTCGACAGCACCGGCCCGGTGATCTTTACCCAGCAACGCCATGGCTGTGGCGGGCGGAACTTCGCAATCCTCAAGTTCCGCACCATGAAATGCAGCAGCGACGGCCATGACGGCGACCGCCAAACCCTCCGCCGCGACAGCCGTGTCACGCGGGTCGGCGACTTCCTGCGGCGCACCAGCCTCGATGAGCTTCCGCAACTATGGAACGTCCTGAACCGGACGATGTCGCTGGTCGGGCCGCGGCCGCATCCGGTCGCGATGCGCACCGAAGGTCTGCTCGGGGAGGAGATCGTGGCTGACTACCAGGCTCGTCACAGCGTCAGACCCGGCATCACCGGCCTCGCGCAGATCAACGGCAATCGAGGCGCCACCGCGACGGCGGACCAACTTCGGGACCGGATTGCCTACGACTTCCAGTACATCGCGACATGGTCGCTGCTGCTGGACCTGAGGATCCTCCTAATCACTCCAATCCGGCTTGCGACCCATGCGGAGAATGCATTTTGAACATTTCTCGTCGGGCTGCCCTGATGATGGTTGGCGGTGCCGCACGGGGCATGCAGGGCCTCAGAGCGGAAACGGTGGGGTTATGGCAATTGGCCGCGGCCGCCGGGCTACGCTTCGGCAGCAGCAGCGACGTCGAGATCGCCAATGCTCCAAGCGCCTATTCATCTGCCTTTGCCGAACATTGCGAGTTGCTGGCGCCAAACATGGGCTGGCACCGGGTGGCGGCCACACCAGGCGCCACCCGGCCAAATTGGGAGGATCCGAATATCGGCTTCGCCCGCAACCACTCCATGCATCTCACCGGCGGTCACTTGCTGTGGCACGAGGCCCTGCCCGCCTATTTCACCGGGTGCGACGACGCTCGCAGGGCGCAGGACCTGATGCGCTCGCACATCCGGATGATGGCAGGCCACTATGCCGGCCAGGCGTTCAGCTGGAACGTCGTCAACGAGGCGATCGACACCAAGGACGGCGACAAGGACGGGCTACGACGCTCGCCGCTGCTCGAGAAGCTCGGCCCCGACTATATCGCCGAGGCGTTCCACGTCGCCCACGAGGCTAAGCCCGGCGCGTTGCTCGCCTACAACGACGCGCATTTCGAGATGGACACTCAACACGACGAGGCACGGCGCGCTGCCCTGCTCCGGCTGCTCGACCGTTTGGCGCGGGACAAGACGCCCATCGATGCCGTGGGCCTGCAGACCCATATCCGTCTGGACGGCAGCCGCTTCGACACAGGGATCTACCGGCAGTTCCTGCGCGATGTCGCAGCCCGCGGCGTGCGGATCCTCATCACCGAACTGGACGTCTTCGATATCGGCGTGGCCGGCAGCCTGGCCGAACGCGATGCCACGGTGGCCGGTGTCTATCGTGACGCGCTGGCGGTGATCCTGGACGAGCCAGCCGTCGCCAGCGTGGTCACTTGGGGCTTGTCGGACCGCTACACCTGGCTCGTCCCGCACAGCGACGCCTCCTACATCCGGCCGGATGGCCAGCCACCCCGGCCCCTGCCGCTGGACGCCGACTTCCGGCCGAAACCCGCCTTCAACGCCGTGGCCGCCGCTCTCCGCAAAGCCCGCATGAGGAAACGCGCATGAACATAACCGTATTCGGGATCGGCTATGTCGGCGCCGTGGTCGCTGGCTGCATGTCTGCCGCCGGGCACGATGTGGTCGCCGTCGACGTGAACCCGGCCAAGGTGGCGACGCTCAATGCCGGCCGCTCGCCGCTCACCGAGCCGGGCCTGCCGGAACTGATCGCATCCTCCATCGCTGATGGGCGTCTGCGCGCTACCACCGACAGCGAGGAAGGCTTCGAGCACGGCGAAATCCTGTTCGTCTGCGTCGGCACGCCCGGCATGGCAAACAATAGGCTAGACCTACGCTACCTCGAGGGTGTGGCGGAGGATCTCGGCCGCCAGCTCGCAGCGTCGACCGATGGCAAGCGCCGGACCATCGTGATCCGCTCCACCGTGCTGCCGGGCACGATGGACGATGTCGTGCGCCCGGCGCTGGAACGCAGCTCGGGCCTGGTTGCCGGGCGGGATTTCGGCCTCGGAACCATGCCGGAATTCCTGCGCGAGGGCGAAGGCGTGAAAGATTTCAACCACCCCAACGTCGTGGTGATCGGCGCGGAGGACGACGAGACCGGCGCGTTGCTGCAAGCGCTCAACCACGGCAATGGCGGCAAATCCTTCACCTGCGATTTCCGCACGGCCGAGGCGATCAAGTTCACCAACAATGCCTTTCACGCGCTCAAGGTCGCCTTCGCCAATGAGGTCGGCGCCGTTTGCAAAAGCTCGGGCATCGATGGTCGCGTGGTACTGGACATCCTTTGCGCCGACACGCGCTTGAACATCTCGCGCGCCTACATGCAGCCGGGTTTCGCATTCGGCGGGTCGTGCCTGCCGAAGGACGTAAAGGCCCTGTGCGCCCACGCCCAGGCCGCCGGTGTACGAACGGACGTGCTCGACGCACTGCTCCCCTCCAACGAGGCCCATGTCGGCCGCGCCGTCGCCGTGGTCAACGGTTTCGGCCGCCGCCGCGTCTCGTTGCTGGGGCTGACCTTCAAACCCGGCACCGACGACCTGCGGGACAGTGCCCTGGTGGAACTGGCCGAGCGCCTGATCGGCAAGGGTTACACGTTGCGCATCTACGATCCCAATTTCTCCTTGGACGACATCATGGGCCGCAATCGTCAATTCATCCTTAACGCCCTGCCCCATGTCGGCAATCTTCTCGTCGATACGCTGGACGAGGCGCTCGAGCACGGCGAGACTATCGTGGTCGGACACAACAGCCCCGAGTTCGGCGACCTGTCCGAGCGTGCCACGTCCGATCATTGCGTGCTGGACCTCGCATCCGCCGCCTCCGCCATGATGGGAAACCCGCACTACCAAGGCATTTGCTGGTGAAATGGCTGGCCATCCTGTTGATGGCCATACCGGCCGGCTGTGGGCCAATCCTGACCCACGGCACGCCGCTCGGAGCAATCCTGCAAGCGGAGCAGGAGCAAGCGGCCGGGCCATACCGCCTGCAGCCGGGTGACCAGCTCGAGGTGCACCACATCCTCGACCCGGATTACAGCGCCGTGCTGATCGTGGCGCCCGACGGCACGCTGAACGTGCCCGGCATCAAGCAGACCGTGCCCGCCCGCAGCAAGACGGTGCTGGAACTGCAGGCCGATCTGGACCGGCTGTATCAGTCGAACAACGTGCTCAGCCGGCCGTTCTTCTCCCTCACGCTTCGCGCATATGGCAGCCTGCAGGTGTTCGTGGGCGGCGAGGTGCAGCGGCCGGGCTACCTCGAACTCAGCGGCGGCGAACGCCGGGTGCTGCAAGTGATCACCTCCGGCGGCGGCTTCCTGGCCACGGCACGGCGCGATGAGGTCCTTATTCTGCGCACCGGGCCCGATGGTGCGCAGAAGATCTTCTCCGTCGACCTCACCAAGGCGCTGAGCGGCGAGGACCTGGCGCAGAACGTCCGCATCCGCCCGTTGGACGTCGTGATCGTGCCCAAGTCGGACATCGCATCGCTCGACGTGTGGGTCGACCAATACATCCGCCAGGCCTTGCCGCTGTCCACCGCCGCATCCCTGACCTTCACCAACAACCCGGCCTTATTCGCAAAGTGAGCGTCGCGACGATGGACATGCTGCCACCCTCCTATCGCGCCGACGCCCCTCGTCCGGAACTCGGCGCACTCATGGCGGCCCTTGTCCTGATGATGGCGGACCAGCAATCCATCGTGCTGCACGTCACCGCGTCCCGCCATGGCGAGGGAACCACCACGGTTGCCCGCGAACTGGCCGCCGCCGCCGCACGCGCGCCTTGGTGCCGGGTGGCGTTGATCGACGCGGCGCCCATGGGGACGGATTTCGGCCTGCCATCCTTGCTTGGGGCGTTCGAGCGTGGGCAGCAGCCAGCACTGCGCCCAGGGCGGATCGGCGGCGGCGACGTGGCGCTCGGCCGCTTGACGGGGCTTGGCGAGGGCATCCCCCGGTTGGAAACCCTACGTGCCCTATACACCTGTGTCCGAAGCCAATTCACCCTGGTCGTGGTGGACAGTCCGCCCGTGCTGCCCTGCCGGGAAGCCGCGATCGCGGCCGGGATCGCCGATGGCACTTTGCTCGTGGTGGAAGCCGAGCGCGCACGCCGGACCGACATCGCACAGTCGCGGCAGATACTCGACCAATTAGGCGCCACCTTGCTCGGCGTGGTGCTGAACAAGCGGCAGCAATGGTTGCCGCGCTTCGTCGATCGCCTGCTATGATGGGTCTTGCAACGGCCGCCCACTCGGCCCCTCAGTCGATGATGAGCGTGCGCGAGATGGTGGCGACTGCCTTCCGCCACCGCTGCAAGATCCTGCTCGCCCTGGTGCTGCCGCAGGTGCTCGCTTGTGCCCTGCTGGTGTTGCTCCCCCCGCAGTACCGCGCCTCGAGCGACTTGTTGGTGAAGACCGGGCGCGAATACCTGGCCCAGGCCGACGGCGATGCGGGGATGACGGCGCCGACCTCGACCAAGCAGGAGGGCATCAATTCCGAGATCAGCCTGATCGCCACCCGCCTCGTGGTGGAGGCCGCGATCAACGCGATCGGCATCCCGGCGCTCTACCCGGGCCTGATCACGAGCCCACCCTGGGGTAAGAGCATCCTGGACGGAGCGGTCGACAAATTCAGCAAGGACCTCACCGTCGAACCGGTGAAGCTGTCCAACGTAATCGCGGTCAGCTTCGACGCGGGTTCGCCGGACAAGGCGAAGATGGTGCTGAACCGGCTGATCGGCATCTATATCGACAAGCACACGCAAGTCTTCTCCGCCAGCCGCTCCGAAAGCTACGCCGACTCGATCGCGCGCAACCTTGCCGAGGCTGCCCGGCTGGAGAAGCACCTCACCCAGGTCAAGATCACCGACGGCATCTACGACATTTCGGCACAAAGGGGCGCCCTGATCAGCCAACGCGTCGCGGCCGAGGCGCATCTGCAAGACGTCGTGAACCAGCAGGCGATGCTGACGGGGCGGCTGCTGTATCTCACCGAGGAATTGCCGCGGATCCCTGCCGTCCTGCGCTCGACCGCCACCGACCGCAACGATGCCGTCGACCATGCCCGGCAAACGCTGACCGACCTGCGGACCGCGGAGGCCGCCATGTCGGCGCGTTACGCACCCGGCAACCCGGATCTTCAGCGTGTCCGCGGGCAGATCTCGGCGCTGTCCGCGGCAGCGGCCGGTGGCGACCGGGTGAACGTATCCACCGCGCCCTCGCCCCTCGCGCAGCAGATGAAGACGGAGATCGTGCTGGGCCAGGCGCAACTCGTCCCGCTCGCGAACGAGCAGCGGCGATACGAGGCCTTGGTGCGCAATCTCGGCGACGAACTGCAACGGTTGGAGATGGCCGACCTGGAACTCCGCACCACCGCTTCGCAGATCGACGCGCTGAACGGCAATCTCAAGCTCGTGCAGGCCCGCTACGACCAGGCGCGCACCCAGGAGCAGATGGACCTGGCCCGGCAGGTCAGCGTGGTGCAGGTGTCGCCGGCCATCGCCCCCGATCGTATTGCCAAGCCCAAAAAGGCCGTCTTCATCGCCGGCGGTCTGTTGCTCGGATTGCTCGGGGCGGGCGGGATCGCCGTGCTGGCCGTGCTGGCGAGCAATACCGTGGTCACGGAGGACGGTTTGGAACGGCTGCTCGGGCTGCCCGTCCTGGTCACCCTCCCCGTCGCACGTAAACGCGCCGGCCCAGTCACGCTGCCGCTGGAATGAGGGCCGGTTGGTATCTGCGCCGCCTACGCCGCATGTCGGCGCGGGAAGTGACGGCACGCGGCGCCGTCGCGGCGCGGCAATGGTGGTGGGCCAAGCCAGCCCGCCGCCCGGATTTGCTGGCGACCCGGCTGCCGGGGCCGCACCGCCCACGCTGCCTGCTGAGCCATGTGCCGCGCCCGCAAGGGCCCGCTTCGGACGCTGTCGTGCAGGCCGCCGAAGCGCTGTTGCGGGGGGAGTGGCAGGTTTTCCACCTCCCGCTCACGGATCTGGCGGCCGAGCCGGACTGGTTCCGCGATCCCCTGACCGGCACGCGGGCCCCCGACCAGGGCTATTGCTTCGACGTGCCTTACCGCGACGAGGCTGCCGTCGGGAACATCAAGTTCGTCTGGGACTTGTCGCGCCATCAGCCAACGACGCTGCTGGCCTGCGCGTGGTGGCTGACCGGCGACGAACGCTTCGCCGAGCGCGTGGCGCAACATCTTGCCTCGTGGTGGCGGGACAACCCCTTCCTACAGGGCGTGCACTGGGTCAGCGGCATCGAGGTGGGGTTGCGCCTGCTGTCCTGGACCTGGATCCGCGCCCTGCTGGCCGACTGGCGCGGCGCTCCCGCGCTGTTCGAGGAGAACGATACGTTCGTTGGGCAGGCCTACGCACATAGCCGGTACCTAAGTGCCTTCCACAGCACGGGATCCTCCGCCAACAACCACTTGGTGGCCGAATGGGCCGGGCTCGCCGCCGCCTCCATCGCGTTCCCCTGGTTCCGGGAATCGGCCGGTTGGGCCAAAACCGCACGCGCCGGACTCGAGCTCGAGGCGGAGGCGCAAACCCACGCAGATGGCTGGAACCGCGAACAGGCCAGTGGCTACCACCTGTTCGTGGCGGAGATGCTACTGGCGGCGGCACTGCCCGCGCGCATGGTCGCGAGACCGCTCCCGGCGATGGAGGCCGTGCTCGGCCGGATGCTGGACGCTCTGGCAGCCAGCCTGGACCAAACGGGCCAGCCACCGCGCTTCGGCGATGCGGACGACGCGCGTGGCGTGCTGCTCGATGCACCCGCGCTCCCCCCGACCGACGCCCTGCTCGATGCCGGCCGCGCGCTGTTCGGTGCCGCCCCATGGTGGCCGCCGGTCCAGCCGAGCGTGATGGGAGCTATCGCCGCGTGCCTACAAGGGCCGCAACCGCCGCTGCGCCGGGTCCCCCGACCGGCCCTGTTCGAGGCGGCCGGTATCGCTATCCTGCGTGCCGGGGAGATTTGGCTGCGCTGCGATAGCGGGCCGCTTGGCTACCGCTCCATCGCCGCCCACGGCCATGCGGACGCGCTGTCGGCCGAGTTGCGCCATGGGGGCGTGGAGGTGCTGGCCGACCCCGGCACCTATTGCTACCACGGCGAGCCGGCCTGGCGCGCCTTGTTCCGCGGCACCCCTGGCCACAACACGCTGACGATCGGGGACGCCGACCAGGCGCAGTCCGGCGGCCCTTTCCTGTGGCTGACGCATCCCAATTCGACCCTCGAGGAATACAAGCCGGATCGGGTTTGGCAGGCGAGCCATGACGGTTACTCCAACGTCACACATCGTCGCCGCATCACCCTCGCCGACCCGGCGGTGACGATCCAGGACTGGATCGACGCCTCGGCGCCGCAGCCCGTGCAGCTGACCTTCCATCTCGGCCCCGACGTGGAGGCCGGCTTGCAGGCCAACACCGCCCAGCTTCGATGGTGTGGCGGTTCGGCACGGGCGGTGTTGCCCGCCGAACTCGCCTGGCAGATGCACCGTGGCGAAAACAGCCCGCCATTCGGCTGGCACTCCCGCGGCTTCGGCCACCGTGAGCCCGCCACCGTGCTGGCCGGCCGGGGCACTCTCGCGCCGGGCAGCGTCCTCGAAAGCCGCTTCACCTTCACCGCACCGAAAGGCTGACATCATGGCTCAGCGCCGCATTCTGATCGTCGTCGAAAACCTGCCGGTGCCGTTCGATCGCCGGGTCTGGCTGGAGGCGACCACCCTCGCACGGCACGGCGCGGTGGTGAGTGTGATCTGCCCGAAGGCAAAGGGCTTCACCAAGGCCTACGAGGTGCTCGAAGGTGTGGCGATCTACCGCTACACGCTGCCGTTCGAAGCGTCCGGCGCGTTCGGGTTTGCCGCCGAGTTCACCTGGTGTTTCTTCGCGACGGCGCTGCTCAGCGTGTGGATCGCGTTGTTCGGCCGCGGCTTCGACGTGCTGCACGCGTGCAATCCGCCCGATACATTCTGGCTGCTGGGACGGTTCTGGCAGCTGTTCGGCCGCCGCTTCATCTTCGACCACCACGACCTCGCGCCCGAGATGTTCGCCGCCAAGTTCGGCCGCGAAAGTGGCTGGCTGCACCGGGGGCTACGCTGGCTGGAACGGCGTAGCATGCAGGCGGCCGACGTGGTGATCACCACCAACGAGAGCCACAAGCGGGTCGCGATCCTACGCGGCGGCAAGCGGCCCGGCGACGTGTATGTCGTGCGCTCCGGCCCAGATCTCGAGCGGTTCCGCACCTATCCGGCCGACCCGTCGTACTCCGCGGGCAAGCCGCATCTGCTGGTGTATCTGGGCGAGATCTGCAAGCAGGACGGCGTCGACTACATGGTCCGCGCCGTCAAGCTCCTGGCCCGGGAACGCCGCGATTTCCACGTGATGTTCGTGGGCGGCGGGCCGCACCAGCCGGCGATCCGCGCCTATGCCGCCGAGCAAGGGCTGGGCGACATCACGCACTTCACCGGCCGGGTCAGTGACGAGGAACTGTGCCGCATCCTGTCCTCCGCCACGCTGGGCATCGACCCCGACCCGAAGACGCCCTGGTCCAATCAGAGCACGATGAACAAGGTTATCGAATACATGTTCTTCGGCTTGCCGGTGGTCGCGTTCGATCTGCACGAGACGCGAGTGTCCGCCAACGGCGCTGGCGTCTATGCCGAAGCGAACTCGGAGCAAGCGCTGGCGGCTGCGATCGGCGACCTCCTGGACGATCCGGCCCGGCGCTCGGCGATGGCGAATGCCGGCCAGCTCCGGGTGCGCCATCTGCTTGCCTGGGAGCATTCCGTCGGGCCGCTGCTCGCCGCCTACGACCATGCTTTCGAACTTCGTGCGGGCACCGTTGCGAAGGGTGCTAAGATCCGGCATCAGGCTGCAGAACAGCACCGCCACGAGCACGTAGGTGAGCAGTGCCACCAACACCCGCAAACACCGGCGATTTCACGCGCAGCCCCGGCGTTATGAAATGCATGACACGGGACTGCTACGACAACTCCACGAGGAACTCGCGGGCGGCACGTAGATCCGTCGTGTCCGCCCCTTCGGCGAACTTGCCGGTGACTGAGCTCAGCAATTGTCGTGCGAGGTCGAATTTGCCCCGGTCTCGCAACAAATTTGCTAGGCTCCGAGCAGCGCGCAATTCCCACGCCAATGCCCCCTGTTCGCTGGCCAGATCACGCGCCTGCGTCAGGCATCGCTCGGCTTCGCTCCAAGCCCCGGTGGCGATGAGCAGCTCGCCCTTGATCCGCAGCAGTTCTGGAATGCACCAGAGCGACTTCGTGGCCTTGGCGTAATCGTTGGCCTGGTCGATCTCGGCAAGCCCTTCATCGACCCGGCCGAGTGATCCCAAGACAGCCGCAAGCTCACCCCGGAAGTTTGCGTGGAACAGGTAGTAGCCCACCTCGGCGGCTTGTTGCAGACCCGCGCGCAACAGCCGCTCGCCGGTCGCGAAATCTCCATGCGCCGCGGCGAGCACTCCTTTCGAGCAGACCCCGACGGCGTGATACGGGTGCAGTGAGTGCTTCGCCGAGTGATCGAGCAATTCCTCGATGCAGTGCTCGGCATCCTCGAGCCGGCCCATCCGGATCAGGAAGACGGCACTGCACATATTGAGAGCTATACAAAGCGACGCGGGGTTGTCGACGATGTGTGCCTCGTGGATCGCCGCCCCTGAGAACTTCAGTGCCTGATCGGCGAAGCCCAACGACCATGAGGCTGCCGCGGTGTAGGAGAGCGAAGCGGTCAACAGGTCGGCGCCATACAGGACGAGGTCGCCGCTCCGCGTGGTCGTCGAATGCAAGTCACGCGCGAGATGAAGCTCCGCCACGGCCTCCGCGTGATTGCCGAGGTAGTAGTGTGTCTGTCCGAACATGAAGTTCGCGGTGGCGGTCGCCGTCAGATCCCCGGTCGACTGCGCGAGTGCCGCACACCGCCGCGATTGCTCGAGGCATTCGGGGAAATCCACGGCGCGCAAGGCGAATAACCAGAGGGCGTAGACCGAGCGGAATTGATACTTGGAATCGTTCAGTGACACGGCGAGTTCCCAGGCCCTGGTGAGGGCGGCTCGCGCCTGCTGCTGCATGCCCCTGCTGTAGGTCAACGCCTGTCCGAGGCCGCATTGCAGGATCATCTCGTCCACGGTATTATTTGCGCTCGCGAGATGGTGCACGGCCTTGAGCCCCCAGTCGCAGCACTCGGAAAGCAAGGACATCGCGAGCCAGAAGTCGGTGGCGGCGACCGCGAGGCGGATCCCTTGCACGAAATCGCCACCCGGAGAGAAACACCAAGCCAGGGCTGTACGCAGGCTGTCGATGTAGCCACGCCGATCAGCCTGCAAGTGGTCGCTCGCCTGTTCCGTGTCGTTTGAAGCAGAGGAGAAAAGCCTGCAGAGATAGTGGCAGAGCAGTCGCATCGCAGCGTCGAATCCGCCGCAATCCTTAAGCAGGCCCATGGCGTATTTTTTCGTCGTCTCCAGAAGGATGTAGTGGGTGACCTCACACCTGGTGTCAGCAGAAACCAGCGACTTGTCGACCAATCCAGCGAAATCGTTCAGCACGTCCGCCGAGCTGACACCGGTGTCGCCGGCCATTGCAATCACCGCATCGACCGAGAATTGCCCTTGAAAGACCGCAAGACGACGCAGGAGCGACTGTTCACGCTCCGGCAAAAGAGCGTAACTCCAGTCGAGTGTCGCACTCAGCGTCTGGTGTCGTGGCATTGCGGTCCGGCGGCCCGTCATCAACAGGGCGACACGCTCCTGCAGCTGCCTTGCAAGATCTCGTATGCCGAAAGCGCTGACACGCGCCGCGGCCAATTCCAGCGCCAGCGGAATTCCATCGACCTGGTGGCAGATTTCGACGATCGCCGGAACGTCGCTGTCGGTGATCTGGAACGCCGTGCCGGCCGTGGCTGCGGCACGTTCACTGAACAGCATGACTGCAGGGTAGGTCAGCACCTCGTCGGGGCTGAGCCGGATCGATTTCGGAGGGAGATCCAGCGGAGCGAGGCGGTACTGCTGCTCGGCCTCTATTCGCAAAGCCTCGCGACTGGTCGTGAGAATGGAAATTCCGGGCGCCGATCGCAAAATCCGGTCGGTAACTGCGGCAACGGCTTCGATTAGATGTTCACAGTTGTCGAGCACGATGAGGGCAGTCTTTTCGCGCAGCCAGGCGACCAGCCTCGCCTCGGCATCGGCGCCGGCAACCGAGATACCGAAAGCGGTTCCGAGAACAGTCGGCACCAACTCGGGACTTGTCAGGGACGCCAATCCAACGAACCAGCTGCCGTCCGGATAGGACGGTGTGACCGCCGCCGCCGCCGCCAATGCGACAGTGGTCTTACCGACACCACCCGGCCCGACGATGCTGAGCAAGCGGCTACGGTGCAACTGGTCGACCAACGCCGCGATGACGGCGTCGCGTCCGATGATCCGGCTGATCGATGCCGGCAGGTTTCCACCGCGCCAGCCCGTGTTCGCCGACTCGGCCGTCCATTCGGATGGCTCGCGGATGACCGGAGCAACGAACGAGTAGCCCTGCCCCGGGACATTCACGATGAACCGGTTGCCCGACCGGCCGTCGCCGAGGGTTTTGCGCAGCGCAGCAATGTGAACGCGCAGGGCTGCCTCGTCGACGACGACGTCCGGCCAGGTGGAGTCGATCAGATCCTTTTTGCGAACGGTGGTTCCCGCCGCCTTCAGGAGAACGTGCAGGATCTCGATCGCTCGTGCGCCGACGCGCAGCGGCCGGCCCTCGTCGAGCAGAACCCTCTCCTTTGGGATGAAGCGGAAGGTTCCAAACATGAACGATTTCATCGGCACGCTACGGTATCCCCGGGCATTCCTTTGCGCACCATTCCCCGCGTCCGGTTGGGAGGCGGCCCTGCTTCGCCCAAGCCCCGTGCGCTCGTCATCGGCCCCACTAGGCCGCGGCGGACGTTACCCCTAGCGTGTTGACCCGGCAACGTGACGACGCGGAGCGTGGCGGCACATCCGGTCTGGCCGTCTCGTGAGCGGCGCCGGTGTGCCGTCATCGGTGCGGATACGCCGTCCGGCAAACCGCCATCACGGTGTCGCGCAGCCAGCGATGTGCCGGGTCGGCGTCCATGCGAGGATGCCACATCGCCGAGATTTTGAACTCCGGCGTCGGGAGCGGAAGCTCGAAGCTCTCGAGACCCGATGTACCGGAATGCTCGAGCGCCATGGTGTTGCCGAGGCACGACATCGGCACGAGCGCGACCAAGTCCGACTGGCGCGCGATGCGCATCGCGTCCGGGAACCCAGGCACCACGACCATTATGATCCGCCTAAGGCCAAGCGTTGCCAAAGCGCCGTCGATCGGCTCTGTCACATCGCCATGTCGCGACGCGACGACATGGTTGCAGGCGGCATATCGCTCGGGTGTCACAGCACAGCCGGCCAGCAGTGGATGGCCGACCCGGGCCACGCCGACAAGCTTGTCGAAGAACAAGGCTTGGGTGCGTATCTCCGGCGCAGACGTCCCAAGCACGCCGATCTCCAGGTCGATCAAACCTTCCCGAAGCGGATGCGCGTCTTTGTCGAGCTTGGGTGCGAACCGGAGGCGAACGCGCGGGGCCGCTCGAGTGACAGCCGCGACGACAGGGCCAGCAAGCAGGTCCAGGAATGCTTCGCTGGCTCGCACGGTAAACGTCAGTTCGAGCGAGGCCACGTCGACCTCGGTGACGTGCGGCCGGAGCACCGCTTGCACGTCGCGCGTCAGTTCGCGGACGCGGTCGCGCAGTTCGGCAGCCCGCGGTGTCGGCACGAGCCCGCGTCCGGCTCGGACGAGCAGCGGGTCGCCGGTCGCCGACCGAAGCCGCGTCAGCGTCCGGCTCATCGCAGAGGCGCTCAAGCCAAGGCAGCGGGCCGCCGCTGTCACACTGCCTTCGGCGAGCAATACATCCAGCGCGACGAGAAGGTTCAGGTCCACATCCATATCGCTCATAGCTCGAGGCTAGCCGATTTGCCTGGTTGGACCTAGCACCGCGTGCAACTATACTTTGACTTCATTGCGCCTGGCGCTATGGCCTTGATCGGCGTGATGTCATCCCCACGGGGCAGCGTCGCAGGAACGTACCAAGTCAGCGGTGGTCTATCGCGCAAGCAGCCTCAAGAAAAGCGTGCAGGACTTGGTGAATTTGCTGCTCACGAACAAGGCGAAAAGAGAGCCGTCATGAAGCTGATCGGTGTCGAAGAGCATTTTCTTACGGCTGAAGTCCACGAGGCCTGGCGTGCAATTGGTCTGGAAGCGTCGGACCCGAGCGTTGCTTTCCATTCCGGTGCGATGGAGAGGCGGCTCATCGACCTTGCCGAGGAACGCCTCGCCCTCATGGACGAAAGCGGACTGGATGTACAGGTCCTGTCGCTCACCACGCCTGCGCTGCACGATCTCGGACCGCAAAGCGTCGGGATCGCGCGGCGCATCAACGACGCCGTGGCGAACGCGGTCGCAAGACATCCGACCCGCTTCCAAGCCCTGGCGGCACTGCCGGTTGCGATGCCTGACGAGGCCGCTTTGGAGCTCGATCGCTGTGTCAGGACACTCGGGTTCAAAGGGACCATGCTGTGCGGGAGGGTGGGAACCCGTAACCTCGATCACCCGGAGCTTCTGCCGATCCTTCAATGTGCGGATGCGCTGGGTGCGCCGATCCTGCTGCATCCGCGGGCTCCGGTGGCAGCGGTGAGGGAGGCGTATTATTCGGGGTTCAGCCCTGAGGTGGATGCCGCCTTCGCCACCTACGGTCTTGGTTGGCACTATGACGCGGGCGTGCAGTTCCTGCGCCTGGTCTTGGCCGGAACGTTCGACCGCATGCCAGGCCTGCAGATGATCCTGGGGCATTGGGGCGAGTTGGTCTTGTTCTATGCCGAGCGGTTCGCTGCGATGGATCGCGTGGCTGGCCTAGCTCAGCCGATCGCGACATACCTGCGCAGAAATCTCTATGTCACGGCGAGCGGTATGTTCCTTCCTCACTATCTGGAACGTGCCGTCGCGATCGTCGGCGCCGATCGGCTGCTGTTCTCCACCGACTTCCCCTATCAATACCGGCCTGGCCGGGACGCGCGACGCTTCGTGGAAGAATGCGGCCTCGACGACGCTGCGAAGGCCGGTTTCGCCAGTGGCAATTGGATGCGACTGACGGCGGCTACCCCGATGCACGGCGCGGAAACGCTTGCTTGACGGCGACCTGTTCCACCGGTCGCGGTGGATGACGCTCCGCTTCTTCACTCTACGTTGTTCGTAGTAGGACTTTCCTAATGGACACCGTGCTAGCTGGGCACCGGGGGCGGCACGTAGGGGGCGCCCCGCCAGGCCAAGATCTTCCAGATCCCCTCCCCCGTCGCCACGACACGATCACCCACCGACATCATGCCGCGCACGAACACCAAGCTGCGTGTGGTGCGGATGATCTCGGCGCGGATGGTGGCGAACTCACCCAGCTTCAGCGCGCCGATATACTGGATGTTGAGCTGCACGGTGGCGCTCGGTTGCTGCCCGGCGGCGGCCCAGCAGGCATTGCCCAACGCGACATCGAATGCCGTCGCCAGCATGCCCCCGTGCGTGACGCCGCGCTTGTTGCCGTGCCGCTCGTCCGCGAGGAACCCGGACAGCAACGTGTTCCCGTCCGCCGGGCGGTAGAATGGGCCGACATGGGTGCCAAAGGCGTGGCTCGGCACCCGCACCCAGCCGTCGGGGATGCTGCCCGGCGCCTCGTCCGCCGCGGTCATGGATGCACCGCCGGCACCAGCGATCGCGCGATCACCGTCCACTCGTCGGTAACGGGCCCCGTGGCTATGGGCTGGCCGGCGCGGCGGTACCAGTAACTGGCGTTGGACATATCACCCTCGACGCGATGGAGATACGCGTGCACCCAATCGCATCGCTGGTCACGCTCCTGGTCCTGCGCGACGCGATGCGCCTGGTCCCACTCGCCTTTGCCAGCCCACCACAGGGCCTGCTGCGCCGGGTCGAGGCCGTCCGGCGGGGTCGCGGCGGACAGGCTGTCGCGGTAGTCGTCGAGGCTGATCATCGATACGGTCCATGATTGTTGTGTGCGTGGGCTCTCACGGCTGCAGGCTGACCCCGGTGAAGGGCGTGCCACCCAGCACATGCACCTTGAAGCCCACGACGTTCTTGCGGGCGGCCACGAAGGCGTCGGTGCTGGCGAACAGCACGGCGGGGACGTCGCGGGCGAACACGTCCTGCGCCTGGATGTACAGCTTGGCCCGCTCCGCCTGGTCGCTGATCACGTTGGCCTTGCTGACGAGGTCGGTATATTCGGCGTTGCACCAATGGCCGAAATCGCCGGGCCGCGGCGCGCCTTTGGGGCAGGCGAAATAGCCGTACAGCAGCTGGCTCGGGTCGGGGTAGTCCCAGGTGCCGCCCAGCATGCCCACGGGCGCCTCGCCGGAGCGGACGCGGCGCAGGTACTCGCCCCACTCGTAGCTGACGATTTCCGCCTTCACGCCCAGTTTCGCCCAATCCGCCTGGATCAGCTCGGCCGCCTGGCGCCCGTTCGGCATGTAGGCGCGGGCGACCGGGATGGCCCAGATCTGCGTGGTGAAGCCGTCCGGATAGCCCGCCTTGGCCAGCAGCGCCTTGGCCGCCACCGGGTCGTATGCGGGCGGCTGCACATGGTCGTCATGCCCCCACAGGCTGGCGGACACCATGGCCCCGGTCGGCGTGCCGGTACCCTGGAAGACAGACGCCACCAACGCCTTCAGGTCGATCGCCTGTGCCAGCGCCTGCCGCACTTCCAGCTTGTCGAAGGGCGGTTTGTCGGAGCGGAAGGCGATGTAGCCCATGGAGGCCAGCGGCGCACTCATCAGCGTCAACGCCGGGTCGGAGCGCACGCTCGCGAAATCGGCCGGGTTGGGGTAGCGCGCCAACTGGCACTCGTTGGCGCGCAACTTGGCCAGGCGCACCGCCGGGTCGGGGGCGATGCTGAACACCAGGTTGTCGACCTTGGCCGTCCGGTCGTCGATGCCGGCGGCCTTGGCCCAGTTCTGCGGGAAGGCGCGGAAGCGCACGTCCGAGCCCTGCAGGAAGCGCACGAACGAGAAGGCGCCGGTGCCGATCGGGGCGGTGTCGATCGCGTCTGGGGTGCCCGCCTTCACCAGGGCCGCCGCGTATTCCGCGGACTGGATGGGGAAGGACGGCATGGACAGGATGCCGAGCAGCGGCGCCACCGGCTCCTTCAGGTCGAAGCGAACGGTATCGTCGTCCACCTTGGTGACCCCGGCCACCAAGCGGTCACCCAGCAGCGCGTCCCACTCGTCATAGGTGCCGCCGCCGACTTTGTAGAACGGACCGTCCTTGTCCATCATGCGATGGAAGCTGAACACCACGTCGTCCGCATTCAGGTCGCGCGTGGGCGTGAACCGGGCGTTGGACTGGAACTTGATGCCGTGGCGGAGGTGGAACGTCGCGGACAGACCGTCGGGTGCCACCTGCCACGATTCAGCGACGGCGGGGATGATCTCGGAACTGCCGCGCTTGGTCTCGACCAACTCGTCGTACATCTGCGCCGCGACGTCGAACACGGTGTTCGCGGTGGAGAGCATGGCGTTCAGCGAGGTGGGGCTGGCCTCGGTGCACACCACCAGCGTGTCGGCCGACGCGGTGCGCGCGGCGAGCAGGCCGACAGCGAGCCCGGCAGCCAGGCGGACGGTTCGGTTCATGCGGCAGCATCCTTCGTTGCAGCGAGTTCGGGGAGAAGCAACAACCAGGCCTGCAGCCCTTCGTCGAACGAGCTGATGCGGATGAACTCGTCGGGCGCGTGCACATTGGAGTCGGAGACGGCGTACGACACCATCACCGTTTCCATGCCCAGATGCTGCTTGATCATGGACGAGATCGGCAGGGTGCCGCCGACCCCGACATGCAGCGGACGGCGGCCATACTGCTGCTCCGTCATGCGTTCCACGGCGAGCAAGGCCCAATGATCCTCCGGGATCGCATAGGCCCGAGCGCCGCCGTGCTCGATGCCGATCGTCAGCGTGGCGGTGGCCGGGCAATGCAGGCGCAGATGGGCTTCCACTTTCGCGGCGACGGTGGCCGGGTCCTGTCCCACACCCAGGCGGCAGGTGAGCTTGGCCCCTGCTTCGGCCGGCAGCACCGTCTTCGTGCCTGGCCCGGCGTAGCCACCCCAGATACCATTCACCTCCAGCGTCGGCCGCAGCCACATCGCCTCCAGCATGGGCACGCCCCGCTCCACCGCGCCGGGTTTGGCGCCGATCTCGGCCAGGAACCCGGCTTCGTCGAACCCGATCGCCTCGATGGAGGCACGGTCGCTGTTGGAGGGCGGGCGCAACCCGTCATAGAAGCCGGCCACCGCCACATGCCCGGTCTCGTCGTGCATCGTTGCCAGCAAACGGCTCAGCACGGTGGCGGCGTTGGCCACCGCGCCGCCGTAACGCCCGGAATGCAGGTCACCGTCAGCGGTTTGCACGCCCAGTTCCAGCGCGCACAGCCCCCGGCTGTTGACGTTGACGCTGACCAGATCCGGCCGCCAGCGGCTGCCATCGGCGGAAATCAGTGCGCCAGCGCGGAGAAGGTCGCCGTGACGCTGCAGGATCGCCGGGAGGGTACGGCTGCCCACCTCCTCCTCGCCCTCCAGCAGCAGCTTTACATTGATCGGCAGGGCGCTGTCGGTGGCCATCACAACTTCCAACGCGCACAGCATGGTCCACAGCGGGCCCTTGTCGTCGGACGCCCCGCGGCAATAGATGCGTTCGTCCCGGATCGTCGGCTCGAACGGCGGCGAGTGCCAGAGATCCAGCGGATCCGGCGGTTGCACGTCGTAATGGCCGTACAGCAGCACCGTCGGCGCCCCGGCCGCGCCCAGCCATTCGGCGTAGACCGCGGGATGCCCGCCGCCGTCCAGCAACTGTACCTCATGCAGGCCGATGCGCTCCAACTGCGCCATCAACAGCCCGGCGGCCTGGCGCATATCCGGTGCATGCGCCGGGTCGGTGCTGACGCTGGGCACGCGAAGCAGCTCCAGCAGGCCGGCGAGCAGCCGTTCCCGGTTCGCTGCAATCCAGTCGGATGCGGATTGGCGCATTCGGTTCCTCCCTGCGTTGATGCGCGGACGAACTCAGCCCAAGCCGTGAGATGCGTCAATGTAGCTGCCGGGTTTACGTCCGCCGCCCGACTGTTACTGTTCAAGGACACTGAAGGAGCCGCACCCAATGTCCCCGCCGGTCCAGCGCGTGCAAAGTGACTCAAAGCTGCCGGAAGCGGCGGATTTCGTGGTGATCGGTGGCGGGATCGCCGGTGTCTCCGCCGCCTACCATTTGGCGCGCAAGGGACACTCCGTGGCGCTGGTCGAGAAGGGACGGATCGCCGGCGAGCAATCCAGCCGCAACTGGGGCTGGTGCCGCCAGCAGAACCGCGACGAGCGGGAAATACCACTGATCAAGCATAGCCTGGACCTATGGGGCCGTCTGTCGGAGGAGATCGGCGCCGAGTCCAGTTTTCGCCGCACCGGGTTGATCTACGTGACCAAAGACCCGGCGGAACTCGCGGAGTGGGAGCGTTGGGTGAACCTGGCGCAGGGCTACCAGGTGCGCAGCCACATGCTTTCGGCCGAGGAGGCCCAGGCGCTGACCCCGGGTGCGACCGAGCGATGGATCGGCGGTGTGCACTCGCCGACGGATGGCCGGGCGGAACCCGCACTCGCCGCCCCTGCCCTGGCGGAAGCCGCGCGGCGGCATGGCGCGAGCCTGCACCAGGAGTGTGCGGTGCGCGGGCTGGACCTCTCGGCCGGTGCCGTGTCGGGCGTGGTGACGGAGGCGGGGACGATCCGCACCAGCCGCGTGTTGTGCGCGGCGGGGGCGTGGTCCTCGATGTTCTGTCGCCACCACGGCATCAGCCTGCCGCAAGCCGGCGTGCGGTCCACCGCGTTCTACACCAACCCGGTGGCGGACGTGACGCCTGGCGGGCTTTCCACCCCCGGCTTCACCATGCGGCGCCGGCTGGATGGTGGCTACACCGTCGCCATACGCAATCGCGGCCGCATGGAGGTGACCCCGCAGGGTATTCGCTACGCCCGCCAATTCATGCCGCTGTTCCGCAAGAGCCGCTCGGGCACGGTGCCGATCCGCATAGGAAAATCCTTCTTCAAGGGGCCCGAGACGATAGCCCGGTGGAAGTTGGACAGCGTGTCGCCGTTCGAGCGCATCCGCGTGCTGGACCCGGCGCCGCTCCCCGGCATCGTGGAGGAAGCGCTCGCCTCGATGGTGAAGACCTACCCGGCGTTGGCGGGCGTCCGGGCGGAGCAGAGTTGGGGCGGCTGGATCGATCACATGCCGGACGCGGTTCCCGTCATCTCGCCGGTGGAGGCGCTGCCGGGCTTCTTCCTGGCCACTGGATTCAGCGGGCACGGCTTCGGCATCGGCCCAGGTGCCGGACGATTGGCTGCCGATCTGGTGGCCGGTGACTCCCCGATCGTGGACCCGGCACCATTCCGCTACAGCCGCCTGGTGGACGGCACCAAGCTCGCCGAACCGGCCGGAATGTAACTTTCTCAGTTCCTCTCCCGCCTGTCGCGGGGGAGGGGAACCATGCGCTTGCATGGTGGAGGGGGGACACGGTCGGTGCAGGCCCCTGCGCCCCCTCCGTCGGCTGCGCCGCCACCTCCCCCGTTAAACACGGGGGAGGATCTAGCTTCGTTGGAATACCGGCAGCCGGCGCTCCGCCATCGCCTTCACGCCTTCCTTGAAGTCCGCCGTCTCGAAATGCACCTGCTGCTCGCCCAACTCGTGATTGGTGATCGCCGCAATCTCGTCTGCCAGCCCACGCCGAAGCGTACGCCGCGTGGATGTCACCGCGATCGGGGCCGACTGCGCGATTTCCGTCGCCAATGCCAGCGCGGCCGGGCGCAACTCGGTCTGCGGCACCAGCACATCCACCAGCCCGATTGCGTGCGCCTCCTCTCCACCGATCCGCCGCCCGGTGTAGAACAGCAGCGCCGCCTTCTGCTCACCGACGACCCGCGGCAGCGTGATGCTCATGCCAAACCCGGGATGGAACCCCAACCGGTTGAAGTTCGCTGTAAACCGCGACTCCGGCGACGCCACGCGGAAATCAGCCACTAAGGACAAGCCTAAGCCGCCCCCCACCGCAGCACCTTGCACCGCCGCCACCACCGGCGTCTCGGTACGAAACAGCCGCACCGCCTGCTGATACAGACTGCCGCCCTGCGGATCGCCCACCGTGTCCCGCGCGGGCGCTCGAAAATCCGCACCCGCGCAAAAGTTCTTGCCCTCCGCACACAGCAGGATACTGCGGATGTTCGGGTCGGCGTCGAACCCTTCGAACGCCGCCGCCAACTCGCGGATCAGCGGAATGTCGAAGAAGTTGTTTGGCGCGCGACAAATCTCCGCAATGCCGACATGGCCCTCGGTGCTGATCCGGACGTCACTCATCGTAGGCCAAGCCCCCTTGCTATGATCCCGCGCAAAATCTCCCGCGTGCCGCCCCGCAGCGAGAACGACGGCGCGGTCATCACCAGATGCGCCAGCACCGCTTCCAGCGACGGATTGCCCGCCTCCTCAGACGGCTCCACGTCCACCAGCAGGCGCACGACCTCCACCGTCTCCTGCTCCAGCACGTTGCCGAGGTCCTTTACCAAGGCGGCCTGCAACGCCGGGTCCTCCCCGGCCTGCAACATGCCGGCGACGGAGCGCGACAAACGGCGCAAGGTCAGGATGTGCGAGGTCAACCGCCCGATCGCCACGGCGGCACGCTCCGGCGCATCGGGGCCGAGTGCGCGCACCGCCTCCACCAGCAGTGCGAACGACGACAGGAACCGGTCGGGGCCGGAGCGCTCGAACGACAGCTCGCCCGTCACCTGCTTCCAGCCATCGCCCGCGTTGCCGAGCAGTGCATCTTCCGGCAGCAGCAGGTCCTCGATCGACACTTCGTTGAAGTGGTGCCCACCGCGCATGTCGATGATCGGCCGCACCGTCATGCCGGCGGAGCGCGCCTGCTTCATGTCCACCAGAAATTGGCTCGCCCCCGCATGTCGATCCCCGTCTTGCTGAGGGTCGGCTTTCGCACCGGTACGGCAGAACAGGATCATGTAGTCGGCGACATGAGCGGACGACGTCCACACCTTGGTGCCGTTCACCAGCCAGCCACCCTGCACCGGCTGCGCGCGCGTGCGGGCCGCGGCGAGATCGGAGCCGGAATCGGGCTCGCTCATGCCGATGCAGAACGAGCACTCGCCGGCCGCAATCTTGGGCAGGATCGCTCGCTTCTGGGCCTCGGT
Source organism: uncultured Acetobacteraceae bacterium (assembly GCA_964247805.1). Lineage (GTDB taxonomy): Bacteria > Pseudomonadota > Alphaproteobacteria > Acetobacterales > Acetobacteraceae > LMUY01. The sequence goes on from CAXTWC010000017.1 coordinate 28,104, forward strand.
GCCGTTCTTCAGGATGCTGGGGCCGCTCTGCCGCTCCGCAACCCAGTGATGGCCGACCGGGGCGCCGGCGGCCAGCATCTCCTCCAGCACGACGTAGCGGTCGAGTGCCGAGCGTTCGTGGCCACCGTATTGCTTGGGCCAGGTCATGCCCAACCAGCCACGCTCGCCCATCTTGCGGCTGAAGCCAGGGTCGTGGCCGCTCCAAGACTCCGCCTTCTGGTTGGCCGTGCGGTCGCGCAGTTCGACGGATAGGAATTTCCTAATCTCGTCCCGCAGCGCCTCGGCGTCGGGGGCCTGCGGAGGTGGGGCGAAGGCAAGTGCCTGCATGGCTCGGTTCCTCCTTGTGTATCAGGCGGGGATGCGTCAGGCGGCGGTCAGCGTGGGCCAGAGCCCATCCGGCCCGGCAGCCAGGGCGGCGCGTCCGACCACGCCATTCCACTCCGCTTCGTTGCCGAACTCGTCCCGCCACGACCACAGGCGCCTCGTCGCGTAGTGCAATTCGTATTCCTGCGTGAACCCGATCGCCCCGTGCGACTGGTGGGCGAGCCCGGCGGCGATGCTCGCGGCCTCTCCGGCGCGGGCCTTGGCGGCGGCCACCAGTAGCGGCGGCAGGCCACTGTCCAGCGCGTCCGCCGCCATGTCCGCGGCGGCGATGGCGGCGGCGGACTGGCCGGCGAGCACGGCCAAATTGTGTTGGATCGCCTGGAACTTGCCGATCGGGCGGCCGAACTGCACCCGCGTCTGCGCATACCCAACGCTGAGCGACAAGGCGCGGGACAGTGCGCCCGCGATCTGCACCGTGCGCACGCAAGCACCGGCGGCACGCAACTCGGCCGGGTCGAAGCCAGGTGGTGCGGCGGCCACGGCGTCGCTCGGCAGCGCGAGGTCGAATGTCATCGTGTCCCGCGGCTCACCAGCAAGGTTCACGTCATGGTGCAGCGCCAGCCCGGCGACCGGCACGGCAGCAATCGCCGGCCCCTCGGGGCCCATTGCCACCACTGCGATCGCCGCCGCGTTACGCGCCCAGGGAACCCGCGAGGCAGACCCGTTGAGGTGCCAGCCACCCTCCGTCCGGCGCAGGGTCAGCACGTCTTTCACCAGCATCGGCGCCACCGTCAGCACGCCTTCGGGCACCGGCAGGCCGGCGCGGGCCAGCAACCATCCGGCCAACATCGTCTCGGCCAGCGGGATCGGCGCGGTGTGGACGGCGGAAATCTGCAGCAACTGCATGGCTTCGTGCACCGTGGCGCCAGAACCTCCGGCGTCCTCCGGCAACAGCGCCGCGGTGAACCCGGCCTGCGTCACTGCGCTCCAGAGGGCGGCTGGGAACACCCCCTCCCCGGCCGCTTTCAGCACGCCCTTGCCGGTATGCGCCGCGAACAGGCGCTCGGCACTGTCGGCGAGTTGGTCGCTCATTGCGTGTCCTCCGTCTGCCAACAATGAGGGATGGCGGGCGCCGAACGCAACGCTACCCGGCGGCGATCAGTGCACCGGGCGGAGGATCTTGCCGGCCTGCCATGCCTCGATGCACTCGACGACCTGGGGGAAATAGTTCTCGTAATTCTCCCGCGTGGCATACCCCAGATGCGGGGTCAGGATGGTGTTCGGCGCGGACAGGATCGCTGCGTCCGGCGGCAGCGGCTCCTCCCCGAACACGTCCAGCCCGGCCCCGCCCAGGCGGCCCGCCGTCAGCGCCTCGATCAAGGCCGCCTCGTCCAGCAGACCGGCGCGGCTGGTGTTCACCAGGCAGGCGGTCGGGCGCATGGCCGCCAGTTCCGCCCGGCCGACGATCCCGCGGGACCGCTCGCTGAGCACCAAATGCAGGCTCACGTAGTCGCTCGATGCGAACAACTCCGCCTTGCCCACGGCGCGGCAGCCGGCTTGTTGCGCGCGCTCTGGGGTCAGGTTGGTGCTCCACGCCAGGCAGTCCATCCCGAACGCCGCCCCCATGCGCGCGACCTCGGCGCCGAGTTTACCGAGCCCGACCAACCCCAGCGTCTTGCCCCGCACCACGCTGCCGATGTGCCGGGACTGCCAGGCGCCGCCCCGCAAGCTGCGATCCTCCGCCACGATGTTGCGGCTGAGCGCCAAGATCAGCCCGAAGGCCAGCTCCGCCGTGGGCATCCCGCCGCCTTCCGTGCCGGTCACCGGGATGCCACGTTCCTGGCAAGCGGCCACATCGATACCGGCGTTGCGCATGCCGACGGTGGCGATCATGCGCAGGTTGGGCAGCTGGTCCAGCAGGCTGCGGGGAAACGGCGTGCGTTCCCGGATCGCGACCGCGACGTCGAAGGGCCGAAGCCGCTCCACCAACGCCTGGCCGCGGACATTGTCGGTGAAAAACGTCACGTCCAACCGGGACCAGTCCGCCAGCCCCCGCGCGGCGTCTTGGAAATCATCGAGCACGGCGACTTTCATGGACGATCTCTCATCAAAAGTGGCAGCAAGAACGTTGGCGAGAACCTTGCCACGGCATTCGCGACCCGGCGAGAGCGCACGCCCTTGGGGTTGGCCCGAAAGCGGGGAGGATGTCAGCTGGGTTGCAAGCCCACTAGCAGGGCAGCGATACAGTCTACGCTGGCGGACATGCCCGGAACCCCCTGCCCTTAAGCATCGGACACATCTCCATGTCGATCTGGCTCTATGTGTTCTCGGGGTTGGTGATCGGCTGCTTGGTTGGACTGACTGGGGTGGGCGGCGGCTCCCTGATGACACCGTTGCTGATCCTGTTGTTCGGCGTGCACCCCGGCACGGCCGTCGGAAGCGACCTGCTTTATGCCGCCGTCACCAAGATCGCCGGCACTGCCGTCCACGGCAGGTACGGCAGTGTGGATTGGCGCATCACGGCGCGGCTCGCCTGCGGTAGCGTTCCCGCCGTGGTCCTGACGTTGGCCGCCCTCGCCTATTGGCCCCAGGGCGGCTCGCAATCCCACTTTGTGTCCGTCACGTTGGGCGCCGTCCTGTTCCTCACCGCAATCCTCCTGCTGGCCCGCAAGCCGCTGCTGAAGCTATTCGCCGCCTCGGTGGAGCGCCTCCGCCCGGGTCAGGTCACCGCCCTGACCATCGCGACCGGCGCGTTGCTGGGAGGCCTGGTAACCATCACCTCGGTCGGATCGGGAGCGATCGGGATGACGGTCCTGTTGCTACTATACCCACGCTCGCCCGCCGTGCGCCTGGTCGGATCGGACATAGCCCATGCCGTGCCGCTGACCCTGCTGGCTGGCTTCGGCCACTGGTTCCTGGGCGACGTGGACTTTACCCTGGTCGGCTTACTCCTCGCCGGCTCAGTCCCAGGGGTGATTGCCGGCAGCCTGCTCGCATTTCGGATGCCGGAATTGCTGTTGCGGATCGCTCTTGCCGTCGTGTTGTTGATCACCGCGATGCGGCTGCTGACATAGCCGGGCATCCTTGGTGATGGACAAGCCCGGCGCCGGCCATTACGGGAGGCTGCGAACATCCATAGCTGGCCAGCCATGAACGTGCTTTCCCCCGCCCCGCTCCGCCCCGAGACGGACCTCGCTCGTTCCGGTCTCGTCGTCCCCGTGATCCTGTCTGGCGGCTCCGGCAGCCGGCTGTGGCCCGTGTCGCGGGAAAGCTTCCCCAAGCAGTTCTGGGGCCTGCTGAACCACGACCGGTCGATGATCGTGGAGACCGCGTTGCGCGGCCGCGGCGCTGCTTTCGCCCCGCCGGTGGTGATTTGCAACAACGAACACCGGTTCCTGGTGGCCGAGCAACTGCGCGACGCCGGCGTCACCGACGCCCGCATCGTTCTGGAGCCGGTGGGCCGCAACTCCGCCCCGGCGGTTGCCGCAGCCGCCTTGTTGGTCGCGCAGACCGATCCCCAGGCCGTGATCTGGATGATGGCCGCCGATTCCGCGATCGAGGACGTGGATGCCTTGCACGCCACGCTGGAGAAGGCGGTCGTCGGTGCGCGCGCCGGCCGCATCGTCACACTCGGCATGAAGCCCAGCGGCCCCGAGACCGGCTACGGCTACATGGAAGTCGGCGACGGGCTGGACGGCGCACCCGGCGTGCACGCCGTCGCCCGCTTCATCGAGAAGCCGGATGCCGCCACCGCCGCCACCCTGGTGGCCAGTGGCGCGCTATGGAACGCCGGCATGTTCGTGTTCACCGCCGAGACCATGATCGAGGAACTGCAGGTGCATGCCCCCGACGTGCTCGCCGCTGTGCGCCGGGCACTGGAAGGCGCCTCCGAGGATCTGGACTTCATCCGCCTGCGCTCCGAGGCCTTCGCCTCCGCCCCGGACATCAGCCTGGACTACGCGGTTGCCGAGCGTACTACCCGAATCGCCGTCGTCCCGGCGGATCTGCGCTGGTCCGATGTCGGTTCGTGGAGCGCATTGTGGGAGCTGGGCGAGAAGGACAGCAACGAGAACGTGGCCATCGGCGACGTGCTGCTGGAGGGTTCGACGCACTGCTACGCTCGCAGCGACGGGATCCTGACCGCTGTGGTCGGCCTGAAAGACGCCGTGGTGGTGGTCACCGAGGACGCCGTGCTGGCGATGCACCGCGACCGCGCGCAGGACGTCAAGAAAGTCGTCGAACGGCTGAAGAAAGCCGGTCGGCACGAGGCGGTGGCACACAACCGGATGTATCGCCCGTGGGGCTTCTACGAGAGCCTGATCCATGGCGACCGCTTCCAGGTCAAGCGCATCGTGGTCACGCCGGGCCATAAAATGAGCTTGCAGAAGCACTTCCACCGCGCCGAGCACTGGGTCGTGGTGAACGGAACCGCCATCGTGACGCGCGATGGCGAGGAAGTCATGGTGCGCGAGAACGAGAGCATCTACCTGCCGCTCGGCACCGTGCACCGGATGGCAAACCCGGGGAAAATCCCGCTGACGCTGATCGAGGTGCAGTCCGGCGCATATCTTGGCGAGGACGACATCGTCCGCTTCGAGGATGATTACGGCCGGAACTAAAGCGGTCGAGGGACCAGGTAAGAGGCTGGCCGCTGTATGTGGCCTCTGGATTTAGCCCCCTTCCTGGGCTAAGCGGTCCCCTTCGCAGCGCAAGGACTATCATGCCCACAGCACTCGTTACCGGCGTCACCGGGCAGGATGGTGCCTACCTGTCACAGCTTCTGCTGGGCAAAGGTTACAAGGTCGTCGGCATGATGCGGCGCTCCGCCTCCTCGGACGTGATCGGCGAACGGCTGCGTTGGCTGGGCATCCTCAAGGATGTGGAGTTGGTCGACGGTAATCTGACCGACCTCTCCAGCCTCATCCGCGTGCTGTCCGTCTACAAGCCCGACGAAGTGTACAACCTCGCAGCGCAGTCGTTCGTCGCAGCGTCGTGGCAGCAGCCCTTGCTGACCGGCAACGTCACTGGCCTTGGCGCTGCCAACGTGCTGGAGGCGGTGCGTCTGGTGCGGCCGGAAGCGCGCTTCTATCAGGCCAGTTCGTCCGAGATGTACGGCCTGATTCAGGAGCCGATACAGAGCGAGCGCACGCCGTTCTACCCCCGGTCGCCCTATGCTGCCGCCAAGCTTTACGCGCATTGGATGACCGTGAACTACCGCGAGAGCTTCGGCCTGCACGCCAGCAGCGGCATCCTGTTCAACCATGAGAGCCCGTTGCGCGGCATCGAGTTCGTCACCCGCAAGGTGACCGATGGGGTTGCCCGCATCAAGCTGGGACTTGCCACGGAACTGCCGCTCGGCAACCTCAGCGCGACCCGCGATTGGGGCCACGCGCGTGACTACGTGCAAGCGATGTGGCTGATGTTGCAGCAGGAAAAGGCGGACGACTACGTCATCGCCACAGGCCGTACCACGTCCATCCGCGATCTTTGCAAGATCGCCTTCGGTCATGTGGGGCTGACTGCGGATGACCACGTCACCACCCGGTCCGACCTGATCCGCCCGGCGGAAGTGGACGTGCTGCTGGGTGACGCCACGAAGGCCAAGCAGGTGCTAGGCTGGACTCCGGCAACTGCGCTGGAAGACATGGTCGCCGAGATGGTCGAGGCCGATCTAGCCAGGCATCGTGCCCGCATGGCGGCCTGACCATGTCCGCGGCGCCCCCCCGCCGCAGCTTGGACCGAATTCTCGTGACCGGCGCAGGCGGTTTTGTCGGGCGGCATTTAATCCCGGCCTTGCAAACCGCCTTCCCCGATGCGGCTATCGAAGCATCGAGCTTTGACGTCGCGGACGGAGAAGCGGTGCGGAGCGCTGTGCAAGCCATGCAGCCGGACGCCTGCTTGCACTTGGCCGCGATCTCGGCGATCCCAGCCGCCCAGGCCGATCCCGACCTCGCGTGGCGCGTCAACCTTGGGGGCACACTGACGCTCGCCCGCGCCTTGGCGGAGGTGCCGGGATCCACCCTCGTGTTCGTCTCGACGGCCGACGCCTATGGGCAGTCATTCAAAACAGGCGTGGCCCTGGATGAAACGGCCGCGCTCAACCCGATGAATACCTACAGCGCCACCAAGGCTGCCGCCGACCTGGCGATGGGTGTTGCGGCTCGTGAAGGGCTACACGTCGTCCGCGTGCGCCCGTTCAACCATACCGGCCCTGGGCAATCGTCGAGCTTCGCAGTGGCGGCCTTCGCACGGCAAGTGGCGCGGATAGCGGCCGGCTTGCAGCCACCCGAACTGCACGTCGGCGCGCTCGACCCGTCCCGCGACTTCCTGGATGTCCGCGACGTCTGCCGAGCCTACGCACTATGCCTGCGACACCGCGAGGTGATTCCGTCTGGAACGATCCTGAACATCGCTTCGGGCGTACCGCGCCGGGTCGGAGACGTGCTCGCCGAGTTGCTCTCCCTTGCGGACGTCACCGCCGAGATCAGGACCGACCCGGCCCGGTTGCGGCCCTCGGAGATCGCCCTTGCCGCCGGTGACGCAACCCTCGCTCGTTCCATGCTGGACTGGTCACCGGCTATTCCTTGGCGGCAAACCTTGGCCGACATGTTGGCCGATTGGCGCGAGCGGATCGGGTCGGAGTCCGCCTGAACGCACGCCGCGCGCTCGACATGCTGTTGCGGCTGTTTGACGCCGCAACGCTGCCACACCGCCGGCTGCTAGATGCCGACGTAGCTCTTTCCGTATGCGTCGACGGCAACGACGGACGACAGCAAGCCGCCCGCGGCATAGCTGTAGGTCGTATATGCAAACCCTGGATCGATCGCCGTTGTCCCCGTTGCCAGGAAGAACGGGTTGTTGGCTTCGGACCCGAAATAGGTCGCCGTGAAGGCGCCGTCGGCCTGGTAGAACACCTGGTCGACAGGTGCGAGCGTGCCATTTGTCCCGACGACATAGTCGGCCTGGATTGCGCCGCCATACGCGCCTGCAGTCGCACCGCGCAGTTCGAAGAAGACGCTTTCCACGTTCGCAGAGAAGCCCGTCGTCGGGTTTGTCACGGTGGATGTCGAGATCGTAGCGATGCTCCACGGAGCAGCACCGCCCGTCGGATCCAGGATGTTGGTGCTGGTTGCATTCGTGATAACCGGTGTCGTCGCCAAAACCGCAACTCCTTTTCCCGCTGAGGCGCGCCCGGCCGCACGGAGGCCGGATGCTTAGCCGACCCGGCGGTATTTGCAAATTACGCAGTGTTGCAGCACGCAACAGTCAGGCGCGGCACATAGCCGGCAGAGGTAACCACGAGAACGACGTCCAACTGTGCAACATCGACTCGGCGTGCAAGCGCATTCCGTGCAGGCCGACCAGGATCGCGACCGCTGCCAATGCGGCCGGCCAGCCGGGCGCCGGCGGCCGCGGACCGGCGAGCACCGCCAGCGCCGCAGCCCCCGCCAGGCCGATGCAGCCCCCGACGATGACCTCCGGCAACGAGTGGGCGTGCACCGACAGCCGGGTGATGCCGAACAGGATTGCGAGCGACAGCGGGATCAAGGCCAGCACGACGACCGGTAAACGTCCCCTCAAGAACAGGATGAGCGCGCCGCCCATGATCACGGCGGCCGAGGCGGTATGCCCACTCGGGCTGTGGATCCCGGTGTCGCCCAGCAACTTGGCGCACGCGAAAAAAGCCACCTTGAGGACCGCCATCGTGCCGAGCACGCCAACCACCGCGACCCCCCACGCGGCGCAGCCACGCCACCAACCCGAGAGCGCCAAGGCGAGCCCGATTGCGACGGCGAGGGGCAACATCACCGCCTGATCCGCAAAGTCGGTGAGAAACGCCACGCGTCAGTAGCTACGACGGAAGCGATGGACCGGCGCGTACCGGCTATAGTGCCTGCTGTGGAAGCTGGACCGTCCGGCCCGGCGTGTTGGAAGATGGTAACGGACCTGGCGGTTGCCGAAGCGCATCGGCCGCCGATAGCCGCGCCGCATGGGCCGATAGCTCCGCCGGCCAGAGCGATAGGACCGCCGGGCATGCATCCTGCCACCCCGGTATGAACCATAGGAGCGGTGCGAATAGCCGCCTCTCCCACCGCCAGCAGGAGTTGCGGTCAGCGCCTCGAGCGACAGCTTGTTCAGCTGGTCCGCCGTGGCTTGGGCACGCGCGGGCCCAACTCCCGGAAGCAAACTGGCCGCGAGCAGGAGGAGCATGACCAAACGTCGCATGGAGGCGTTACCCCGAGGTTCGCAATCGAGCCCGGGCCGATACAGAAGGCCCGCCCCCTGCGCAACCTTAACGCCCTTGGGTCACCGTAACACAGTGCTGGTTGGCACAACCTTAACGCGGCGCCACCGCGCGTAAGCTTGACGCAGCACCGCCTTTTGCTCATACCCCGCGCTCCGGATGCAGAAGCATCCCGCCCCTGAGGGGGCACCGCCGCTCCGCGATGGTCGCGCAGCGGCGCATTTTGCGTTGTCGCGCCCATGGCGCGCCAGTGTTGTGGAGCGTGCGCGATGTTCGACAGCCTGTCGAGCAAATTGAACGGTGTCTTCGACGGGCTGCGCAAGCGTGGCCGTCTGTCCGAGATCGACATCGCGGAAGCCTTGCGCGAGGTGCGATTGGCCCTGCTCGAGGCCGACGTGGCACTTCCCGTGGTGAAGGACTTCATCGCCAAGGTCCGCGAAGCCGCCACCCAGATCGAGGTGCTGGAGAGCGTCGCCCCCGGCCAGCAGGTGATCAAGGCGGTCAACGACGCCATGGTCGAGGCCCTCGGCGGCGCCGGCGCGGTGCCGCTGAACCTGGCCGCCGCTGCCCCGGTGCCGATCCTGATGGTCGGACTACAGGGCTCGGGCAAGACCACGACATCCGGCAAGATCGCGTTGCGGCTGCAGAACCGCGAAAAGAAGAAGGTTCTGTTGGCCTCGCTGGATACCCAGCGCCCCGCCGCGCAGTTGCAGCTGCAGCAACTCGCGCAGCAGGCCCGCGTCGCCAGCTTGCCGATCGTCGCGGGGCAAACGCCGGTCGAGATTGCCCGCCGTGCCATGGAAACGGCGCGGCGCGAAGTCTACGACGTGGTGATTTTGGACACCGCCGGCCGCCTGTCGATCGACGCCGCCCTGATGGACGAGGTCCGCGCCATTCGCGCCGAGACCAACCCGGCGGAAACCCTGCTCGTCGTCGACGCCATGACCGGGCAGGACGCCGTGAACACGGCCCGCGCGTTCAACGAGGCGCTCGGCATCACCGGCATCGTCATGACGCGCATGGACGGCGACGCCCGCGGCGGTGCGGCGCTGTCGATGCGGGCCATTACCGGTGCCCCGATCAAGCTCACCGGCTCGGGCGAGAAGATCGACGCGCTGGAGGAATTCCACCCCGAACGCGTCGCCGGCCGCATCCTGGGCATGGGCGACATCGTCGGCCTGGTGGAAAAAGCGGCCGAGACGGTCGACGAGGAAGAAGCGGAAAAGCTCGCGGCCAAGATGATGGCCGGCAAGTTCGACCTCGATGACTATGCCAAGCAGCTGAAGCAGATCACCAAGATGGGGTCGATCTCCTCCATTGTCGGGATGCTGCCGGGTATGGGCCAGGCCAAGGAAGCGTTGGAAAACGCCAACTTCGACAAGACGATTTTGGCCAAGCAAGGCGCCATGATCTCGTCCATGACGATGAAGGAGCGCCGCACGCCGGATATCATCAAGGCGAGCCGGAAGAAGCGGATTGCTGCCGGGTCGGGCACGACGGTGCAGGACGTGAACAAGCTGCTGAAGCAGTTCGACGATATGTCCACGATGATGAAGAAAATGCGCAAGCTGGGGCAGAAGGGGCTGATGCGCCACGGCCTCGGGGCGATCATGCCGAAGGGCATGGGCGGCCAGCAGCAGCGCCGACCCTACTAACACTTCACGAGGAAGAGACTTATGGGACTGAAGATCAGACTAGCCCGCGCCGGCGCCAAGAAGCGGCCGTACTACCACATCGTGGTGGCCGATAGCCGCTCGCCGCGCGACGGCCGCTTCATCGAGAAGTTGGGCAGCTACAACCCGATGCTCCCGGCCGATCACGCCGAGCGCATTCGCCTGCAGGACGAGCGCATCACCCACTGGCTCGGCGAAGGCGCGTTGCCGACCGAGCGGGTTGCCAAGTTCCTGGGCCGCGCCGGCCTAGCCCCGATGCCTGTGTTCCACGAGCAGCCCGTGCAATCCGCGCCGAAGAAGAAGGCGCAGGAGCGGGCCAAGGAAGCTGCCGGGGCCTGATGCCTGATCCGCGCATCCTGCTAGGCGTGGTGGGCCGGCCGCATGGCGTGCGGGGGCTGTTGCACGTGCACAGCTATACCGCCGACCCGGCCGACCTCGCGGCTTATGGGGCGCTCGTGGACGATGCCGGGCGGCGCTGGACCGTCGCCTGGCGGGGTGAGGGCGTGGCGGAACTGCGGGATGCGTCCGGTAAGGGGGTTGCTGATCGGACCGCCGCGGAAAAGCTGGTGAATACGCGGCTTTATATCGAGCGCGAATGCTTGCCGGAACCGGAGGACGATGAGTTTTACTTGGCCGACCTCGTGGGCTTGGAGGCTGTCGCCGCTGACGGTTCGGCGTTGGGCCGGGTGGATGCGGTGCATGATTACGGCGCCGGGACCAGCCTTGAGATCGGCGCGCTGCTCGTGCCGTTTACGCGTGCTTGCGTGCCGACGGTCGACATCGCAGCGGGCCGTCTGACCGTAGTGCCCCCGGAGGAGGTCGTCGTTCCGGACGCTCCCTTACCCAATCCTCGCCCAACGCAAGAGGGCCTTCTTTCTTCTCCCTCTCCCCTTGCGGGAGGGGGTCGGGGAGAGGCGTCCACGCACGGGACCATTGCCGGATGACCTGGCGCGCCACCGTGCTAACCTTGTTCCCCGAGAGCTTCCCCGGCACCCTCGCCACATCCCTGGCCGGCCGTGCCCTCACCAGCGGCATTTGGTCCCTCGACGCACACAACATCCGCGAAGCCGGCCTGGGCCGCCATCGCAGTGTCGACGACACACCCTTTGGCGGCGGCGCCGGCATGGTCATGCGGCCCGACGTCGTGGACGCCGCCATTGCCCAGGTGGATGACGGCCGTCCCCTGATCTACCTCACCCCCCGGGGCCGCCCGTTCCGCCAAGCAGACGCCACCCGCCTCGCCGCCAGCCCGGGCGCCGTCCTACTCTGTGGCCGCTACGAAGGCATCGACCAGCGCGTGATCGACGCCCGGGGCGCCGAGGAAATCAGCATCGGCGACTATGTACTTTCTGGCGGTGAACTCGCCGCCATGGTCGTACTCGACGCCTGCGTCCGCCTGCTGCCGGGTGTGATGGGCGCTGCCGAAAGCGCAGTCGAAGAAAGCTTCAGCACCAACTTGCTGGAATATCCGCACTACACCCGCCCCGCCGAGTGGCAAGGCCAGGCGGTTCCCGGCGTGCTGCTCAGCGGTGACCATGCCGCCATCGCACGCTGGCGCCAAAGCCAAGCCGAGCAGATCACCCGCGCCCGCAGGCCGGACCTGCTGCCCATGACCGTTGCATCCGGCGTCACCGCGCCGTAACTGAACGAGAGAAGGACCAAGACCATGAACCTCATCCAGCAATACGAGGCCGGCGAGATCGCCCGCCTGACCGCCGCCCGTGCGGTTCCCGAGTTCGCGCCCGGCGACACGCTGCGCGTTTCGGTGAACATCAAGGAAGGCGAGCGCTCCCGCGTGCAGGCTTTCGAGGGCGTGTGCATTGCCCGGTCCAACAAGGGGCTGAACAGCAACTTCACCGTGCGCAAGATCAGCTACGGCGAGGGTGTTGAGCGCGTGTTCCCGCTATATGCGCCGACCATCGCCTCGATCGACGTGGTGCGCCGCGGCGATGTGCGCCGGGCGAAGCTGTACTATCTGCGCGGTCGCCGTGGTAAGTCGGCACGCATCGCCGAGAAGGCACGTGATACCCGTCCGGAAACCGTCGCGGCGGAATAGCATTGGACGCCCTCTCCCTCGGGAGAGGGTTGGGTGAGGGCGCCACGCGACGATCGCTGGCCGCTTGGCTCCGCCCTCACCCCGGCCCTCTTCCAAGCGGAGAGGGAGAACAAGGGAGAGGCCACGATGCCCAAAACACTGTTCGATAAAGTCTGGGACGCACACGTCGTCGATCGTACCGAAGACGGCACTTGCGTCCTCTACATCGACCGCCACCTCGTGCACGAGGTAACCAGCCCCCAGGCCTTCGAAGGACTGCGCCTCGCCGGCCGCAAGGTCCGCCGCCCCGACGCGACCATCGCCGTCACGGACCACAACGTTCCCACCACCGATCGCCGCGCCGGCATCGCCGAACCCGAGAGCCGGCTGCAGGTGGACACGCTGGAACGCAACGTCGTCGAATTCGGTGTGCCCTACATCCCGCTGCTCGATGCGCGCCAAGGCATTGTCCACATCATCGGCCCCGAGCTCGGCATCTCGTTGCCCGGCACCACCATCGTATGCGGTGACAGTCATACCTCCACCCACGGTGCCATGGGTGCGCTCGCCTTCGGCATAGGAACGTCCGAAGTCGAGCACGTCCTCGCCACCCAGACGCTGCTGCAGAAGCCGGCCAAGAACATGCTGGTGCGAGTCGAGGGCGATCTCGCCCTGGGTGTCACGGCGAAGGACGTCGTGCTCGCCATCATCGGCAAGATCGGCACGGCCGGGGGCACGGGCCACGTGATCGAATATGCCGGCAGCACCATCCGCGGTCTCGACATGGCCGGCCGCATGACTGTGTGCAACATGAGCATCGAAGCCGGCGCCCGTGCCGGCATGATCGCGCCCGACGAAAAGACCTTCGATTACGTCCGCACCCGCCCGCAGGCCCCGAAGGGTGAGGCGCTCGAGCAGGCAATCGCGTATTGGCGCACCCTGCCCTCCGACGAAGGCGCATCCTACGACCGCGTGGTCGAGCTGAGCGCCGCCGACATTGAACCGATGGTAAGTTGGGGCACCAACCCCGAGGCGGTGCTTCCCATCACCGGAATTGTCCCCGACCCGGCGAATTACGCCGACCCGGCACAGGCTGACCAGGTTCGCCGCATGCTGGACTACATGGGCCTTCAGCCGGGACAGAAGCTCGCCGAGCTACCAGTCGATGTCGTCTTCATCGGCAGTTGCACCAATGGCCGGATCGAAGACATGCGGGCTGCCGCCAAGGTGCTGCAGGGCCGCAAGGTAGCAGCCGGAGTTCGTGCGCTGGCGGTTCCCGGCAGTGGCCTGGTCAAGCTGCAAGCGGAGCAGGAAGGGCTGGACAAAGTGTTCCTCGAGGCTGGCTTCGAGTGGCGCGAAGCCGGCTGTTCGATGTGCCTGGGCATGAACCCGGACAAGATTACCGCGGGCCAACGCTGCGCCAGCACGTCCAACCGCAACTTCGAAGGCAGACAGGGACCTGGCGGCCGAACCCACCTGCTCTCCCCCGCCATGGCCGCTGCCGCCGCAGTCGCCGGACGGCTGGCCGATGTCAGGGAGTTTGCATGATGGATGCCTTCACCACGCTGACCGGTGTCGCCGCCCCGCTCCCCTTGGCCAATGTCGACACTGACAAGATCATCCCCGCGCGCTTTCTGAAGACCATCAAGCGCACTGGGCTCGGTGTGCATCTGTTCGACACGCTGCGCTACGACGCAGCCGGTGCCGAGCGGCCTGACTTCGTGCTCAACCAGCCTGCGTATCGCAGCGCCGAGATCCTGATCGCGCATGAGAATTTCGGCTGCGGTTCGTCGCGCGAGCACGCTCCCTGGGCCTTGCTCGACTTCGGCATACGATGCGTGATCGCGCCGGACTTCGCCGACATCTTCTTCAACAACAGCTTCAAGAACGGTATCCTGCCGATCCGGCTCTCCCGCGAAATCTGCGACGTGCTGATGGAAGACGCCCGCATGGGGGGCAACGCTCGCTTGACCGTGAACCTGGCTCGGCAAGTCGTGGTGCGCCCCTCCGGCGAGGAAATCCCGTTCGAAATCGACGCCTTCCGCAAGCACCTTCTGCTGAACGGCCTGGATGACATCGGGCAAACCATGCAGCGCGCAACTGCTATCGATAGCTACGAAGCCAAACAGCCCACCTGGCTCCCCGCCACCAGCGCCTGACGTCTCCCTCTCCCCTTGTCGGAGAGGGCCGGGTGAGGGGTAGCCACCGCACCGATCCCGCCAAAGGAGCCTCCTAAATGCCCGCCAACAAAAAACTCCTCCTCCTCCCCGGCGACGGCATCGGCCCCGAGGTGATGACCCAAGTGCGCCGGGTCATCGATTGGATGGCAATCCGCCGCCACGCCAGCTTCGAACTCGGCGAGGGCCTGGTGGGCGGGGCCGCGATCGATGCCGAGGGCCGTGCCGTCAGCAACGACACGGTCGCCCGCGCCAAGGAGGCGGACGCGGTCCTGTTCGGCTCCGTCGGTGGTCCGCAATGGGACAAGCTCGGGTTCGACAACCGGCCCGAACTCGCCATCCTGACGCTGCGGCGTGAACTCGGCCTGTTCGCCAACCTCCGCCCTGCCATCGTGCTGGATCCGCTGATCGAGGCCTCCACCCTGAAGGCGGACGTGGTGCGCGGCCTCGACATCATGATCGTGCGCGAGAGCACCGGAGGGATCTATTTCGGCGAGCCCCGCGGCGTCGAGACCCTGCCCGACGGCCAGCAGCGCGGCATCAACACCGAAGTCTACACCACACACGAGATCGAGCGCGTCGCCCGCGTTGCCTTCGAACTGGCCCGCAAGCGCCAGGGCCGAGTGTGCAGCGTCGAGAAGGCCAACGTGATGGAGTCGGGGCTGCTGTGGCGGCAACTGGTCACCGCTTTGGGCGCGAAAGAATTCCCGGACGTGGCTCTCAGTCACATGTATGCCGATAACTGCGCCATGCAGCTCGTCCGCAACCCGCGCCAGTTCGACGTCATCGTCACCAGCAATTTGTTTGGCGATCTGTTGAGCGATCTGGCTTCGATGCTGACGGGCAGTCTCGGCATGTTGCCCTCCGCCACCCTCGGCGATACCGACCCGGCAACCGGGCGCCGCTACGCGCTGTACGAGCCCATCCATGGCAGCGCCCCCGACATCGCAGGCCAGGGCATCGCCAACCCGCTGGGCCAGTTGCTGAGCTTCGCCATGTTGCTGCGCTACTCCTTCGCGATGGAAGAGGACGCATCGCTGATCGAGAAGGCCGCGACCAACGTGCTGGCAGGCGGTGTGCGGACGGCGGACGTGATGGCGCCGGGTGCGACCCAGGTGAGCACATCGGTGATGGGCGATAGCATCCTCCATGAACTGGACCGGCTGGGTAGCTAATAGTCCGAGTTCGTTTACAACGCGTTAACCTCCGCCCTTTATCCTGATTGGGTGTTCGTCGAGGGCAAGGGCGTTGAAGACCATTGATGATGCGTTCGCGATAGCAGTGGACCATCATCAAAATGGCCGATTCGACGCCGCCCGCTACATCTACCAGCTGATCATCGATGTCTCGCCGGACCACCCGGCGGCGCTCAACAATCTCGGCCTGATGCTTGAGGCGGACGAGGCAGTAGCCCTGTTCCAGCGTGCCGTGGCTGCCGAGCCGAGCTATGTGGACGCTCTGGTCAACCTGTCCAGCGCTCTGCACGCCCGCGGTGCGACCGACGACGCGACGCTTGCATTCGATCGGGCGCTTGCGCTCATCCCGGATTGTCCAGACAGCCTCTTCCAGCTCGGCCACGTCCTACAGACGCAGGGCCGGTCTACAGATGCGGCCGCCCAGTATCGCAGGGCCATTGAACTTAGGCCGGATTTCGCTGCGGCGCTTTGCAACCTCGGCATTCTACAAACGCAAGCCAATCAGCAGGACGCAGCAGCGAATTGCTACCGCCGTGCGCTCGCCAGCGACCCCAGTTTAGCCGTCGCAAACCTGAACATGGTGAGCATCCTGGAGTCGGAGGGCAGGATGAGGGAGGCAAAACTCCATCGTAGCCAAATTGCCCGCCCGCAGCCGCTGACGGTCGAGGTAGCACCAGACCACCGTCGGACCGTCCTGCTTTTGGCAAACACTTTCGTTGGCAACTTACCCTTCGGCACGCTCCTGCCAAGGCAGGTCAACACCCTGATCACGTGGCATGTCGAGTTCGCTACACCGGCTCAGGCCGACGCCCTGCCGCCGTATGACGTCGCTTTCAACGTTGTCGGCAATGCCGACATCCTGGATTCGTCGTTCGATTGCGTCAGCCGCTTTGCCGCCAGCCACAAAGTCCTGAACTCTCCCGCCGCGGTGGCCCGCACCCGACGCGACCGCCTACCCAAACTGCTGGACGGTATTCCCGGGATTGTGGTGCCTCGTGTCGTCCGGCTGTCGCGGGAGGAGGCGGCGGAAGGCGACCTGCCAAACGAACTGGCCGCCGAAGGGATTGCGTGCCCAATACTGGCACGGCCGATCTCCGGGCATGGCGGCGAAGGTGTGCAGCTCCTGCAGACTGCGGAGCAACTCGCCTCGTTCAAGCCTGGAGACGCCAATGCCTACTACTTCATCGCCTATCACGACTACCGTCTAGCCGATGGATACTTCCGTAAATACAGGGCGATTTTCGTTGACCGGACGCCCTATCCTTATCACCTGGCCATTTCCGAGAACTGGCTGGTGCACTATTTCTCCGCGGTCATGATGTCTGAACCCTGGAAGCGCGAGGAGGAAGGGAGATTTCTGGCCGACCCGGGCGTGACATTGGGGCAAGACGCAATGACAGCGTTGAACAGCATCGGCGAGCGTCTCGACTTGGACTTTGCCGGCATTGACTTCGCGCTTTTGCCTGATGGCCGGGTCCTGGTCTTTGAGGCAAATGCCACGATGTTGGTGCATCTACGGGACAACATCGTAGATTTTCCCTACAAGCATGTTCATGTACCAAGGATATTCGCCGCATTCGACGCCATGCTCGATCGTCACTCCAGCCGCGCTCTCGGGCCAATGCTGACCGACCGACCGGGGCTTGCCTCCCCCGGCTCATTGCCCTAAACGGCTCCCTCGGTTGCGCCCGTAGCTCAATTGGATAGAGCACCAGACTACGAATCTGGGGGT
>CAXTWC010000018.1:0-45281 GCA_964247805.1 uncultured Acetobacteraceae bacterium
CATACGATCATGGCGCTCGCAGTTCGTTTGGCCGAGCATTTGAACAGCACGTTGGCGGTGGAACGCACGGTGCTGGCAGCGTGAGCTAACGCACAGGAGGAGGCGTGGGGTGCAATCCGTTTGGAGGATTGCACCCCACGCCGTGACGATCGGCGCGTTTGTCTGGTGCAATGCCAAAGCGCATTGACACCCTACGGGATAAGGCGAGGGATCGTGCTTTGGGCTGCTGGTAGCCCGCGAGGGAGGGAGCTTCCCTCCTCCTTAGTCGAATGCCATCGGCAAACTGCGTGGCCCTCGCACCGTGCCGATCGCCCAGCGCACCGGGCCCGCCATCCGGAACGACGGCATCCGCTGCAAGAAGACCTCTACTGCAACGGTCAGCTCCATTCGCGCCAAATTGCTGCCCACGCAGCGGTGGATGCCCAGGCCGAACGCCGCATGCCGGTTTTCCGCCCGGTCCAGGATCACCCGGTCCGGGTCGGGGAACACCGCCGGGTCGCGATTGGCGGCTGGGAAGGATAGCAGCACCATGTTGCCAGCCTTCATCGGGCAGCCCGCCACCTCGGTGTCGCCTACCACCTCGCGCGCCATCGTGACGGGGGCGTAGGCGCGCAGGAACTCCTCGATCGCCACCGGCAGCAACGCAGGGTCGGCGCGCAGGCGGGCGGCGTCCTCGGGGTGTTCGGCCAAATGCCACAGCGCCGAGCCGATCGCGGACCAGGTGGTGTCGATCCCTGCGATCAGCAGCAGGCGCAACACGCCCACCACCTCGGCGGGCGTGGGGAGCCGGCCATCCACCGGCGTGCGCATCAGCCGGGTGATCAGGTCATCGCCGGGGTTCGCGAGCCGCTTGGCGATCGCCTGGGCGAAGTAGGTGTGCATCTCGATCGTGGTGGGCATGATGACCGAGGAGTCGGTGATGCCGAGTTCCAGGACCTGGTGGATCCAGTGGCGGAACAGGTCGCCGTCATCTTCCGGCAGCCCCAGCATGTGGGCGATCAGCCGCACGGGGATGTGGCGGGTGTACAGATCCGCCACGTCGCAGCCCCCGGCAGGGAACGCGTCGATCAGCGCGTTGCACACCGCGCGCGCCTGCGGCTCCAGTTTGGCGACCTCGTCCGGGGTGAAAGGCGGCAGCACCGCGTGCTTCCACGGCTTGTGCTCCGGTGGATCGGAGGTGATGGGCGGCGCCGGCACCGGGGTTGGGATGCGCACGTCGCGCACGATGATGCGGCGGGAGGAGAAATGCTCAGTGTCATACGCGACCTCGCGCACGGCGGCGTAGGTGCTGGGGAAATAGCAGCCCTCGAACCGCTCGGTGTGGGCGACGGGGCAGGTGTCGCGCAGCTCGGCCCAGATCGGGTAGGGGTCGTTGCTCCAGCGCGGATCGAGATGGTCGAAATCGGTGGCCCAATCGCGGCTGGGTGGCCGTGCAGCGCTCACTGGGCCACGACCCGGCGCAGCGCCACGGCATATTCGGGGCAGTTGGCCCGGGCCAGCCGCGCCGGCTGCTCCTGGTCGGCGGGCACGAGGCCGTCCCCGACCTCGCTGGCATAGCCGTAATCGTCCAACGCGAACAACGTGGGCGCGGCCAGTTTGCATCGATTATGGCCCTGGCATTTATCCCGATCGACGTGGACCTGGAGGGTCTGCGTTTGCGACATCATGGCTCCCCACGTGGCTTCATCCGGCCACTGCAACGATCCTAGCCACCCTGCCGTTGTTTTGACAATTTGCTTGCACGATGATAGTCACCTGCGATGCAACGCACCTCGTTCGGCGACATGCCGTGCCCGATCGCCCGCAGCCTCGAGCATGTCGGGGAATGGTGGAGTATCCTGATCCTGCGAGAGGCATTCAACGACCGCACACGCTTCGACGAGTTCCGCGAGGTGCTGGGTGTCGCCCCCAACATGCTGACCCGCCGGCTCAAGGCGCTGGTGGCCGCCGGCCTGCTGGAGCGCCGCCGCTACTGCGAGCGCCCGCCCCGTGACGAATACGTGCTGACCGAGCGCGGGCGCGATTTCCGCCCCGTGCTGCTGAGCTTGATGACCTGGGGCAACCGGCATTTCGCCCCCGAGGGTCCGCGGGTGCAGATCGTCAACGCGGAGACCGGCGAGCCCGCCGACCCGGTGTTGGTGGACCGCGCCACCGGGCAACCGATCGACAGCCCGGCCTTCAAAGTGCGCCGTCAGTCCTCCGTCGCAGCGTAGGCCGTGGAGACGCGCCGCCGCACGGTCCAATGGGACGGCCAGCGCCCGCCTGACCCGGCCTTGTCCGGGCTGGACTGGCTGCTGGCCATTGCGGCGGGGGAGCATCCAGCGCCGCCGGCGGCCATGTTGCTTGGGATGTCGTTCCAATCGGCGGAGCATGGCCGGGTGCGCATGGGGCTCACCCCGGCGGAGTACCACTACAACCCGATCGGCACCGTGCATGGCGGTGTGATCGCGACGCTGCTGGATACCGCGCTGGCCTGCGCGGCTACCTCCACTTTGCCCCCGGGTCGGGCCTGCACGACGCTGGAGATCAAGGTCAACTATTTGCGCGCGCTTACCGAGGCATCCGGACCGGTGATAGCGGAGGGCGTGTGCGTGCATGCCGGGCGGCAAGTCGGTGTGGCGGAGGGCCGCATCACCGACGCGAAAGGCCGCGCCTATGCGATGGCCAGCACGACCCTGCTGGTGTTCGATGCGTTGCCAGATGCTGCCATGCCGCCGTTTGGGCCGGGAGAACGTACCCTCACCTGGGACGATCCGCGCGCCGGGGCTGCGGCGGGGCGAGGCATGCCGGGCATCGACTACCTCCGCGCAATCAAGGCAGCGACTGTGCCGCGTGCGCCAATCGGGGCGTTGCTCGGCTTCGACATTGCCGAGATCGAGCCCGGCCGCGTGAGCATGACCCTGCCGCCGGGCGACCACATGGCCAACCTCAATGGCGTAATGCATGGCGGCATGATGGCGACGCTGCTGGATTCGGTGATGGGGTGCGCCGTGCACTCCACCGTTCCGCTGGGGCGGGGCTACACCACGCTGGAGATCAAGGTGAACTATCTTCGTGCGATCACCGCGGCGAGCGGACTGATCACGGCGATAGGGCAGGTGGTGCATGGCGGGCGGCAGATGGCGGTGGCCGAGGCGCGTGCGACGGATGCGGCCGGGCAGCTGTGTGCGATCGCGAGCACGACCTGCTTGCTGTTCGACCTGCCGCGATAAGGCGTAGGCGAAACCTAAGGGGAACGAGGTATGCGTATTCTTGTTGTCGGGGCGGGAGCGATCGGCGGATATTTCGGCGGCCGTTTGCTGGAAGCCGGGTCGGACGTCACCTTCCTTGTGCGCCCGCGCCGCGCCGGGCAGTTGGCGGAGCACGGCTTGATGATCCGCAGTGCCCGCGGCGATGCCACCATCGCGGCACCCCCGACCGTGCAATCCGGTGCGATCCCCGGTCCGTTCGACGCCATCGTGCTGAGTTGCAAGGCGTTTGACCTGGAGAGCGCCATGGGTAGCCTGGCGCCCGCTGTCGGACCGGACACCAAGATCCTGCCCCTGCTGAACGGCATGGCGCATATCGACGCCCTGGTGGCCCGGTTCGGCGAGACCGCGGTGCTGGGCGGGCAATGCCAGATCTCCACCACGCTGGAGCCAGATGGCACGATCCGCCAGTTCGGCGACATGCAGGCGTTGTCCCTCGGCGAGCGCAACGGCCCGGCGGGTCCGGTCACGCAGGCGCTTGCGGCGGCCCTGGCTCCGTGCGGGGGGCGGCTGAGCGAGACGATCGTGCAGGATATGTGGGACAAGTGGGTGTTCATCACCACGATCGCGGCCACGACCTGCCTGATGCGCGCCACGATCGGCGATGTGGTTGCGGCCGAGGCAAACGAGATAGCGCTCGGTATCGCCGCCGAATGCGCCGCCATCGCCGTGCGCAGCGGTCAGCCACCGCGCCCGGCGATGCTGGACCGGTTGCGGACGATGGTGACCACGCCGGGTTCGCCGCTGACGGCATCGATGATGCGGGATGTGGAGCGGCGTGGCCCGGTCGAGGTGGATCATGTTCTGGGCGATCTGCTGCGGCGTGGCGAACCGGGTGCCTCGCCGCTGTTGCGGGTGGCATACCTGCACCTGAAAACCTACCAAGCCCGGCTAACCCGCGAAGCCAGCTAAATCCTCCCCAGCGCTTGCGGGGGAGGGGGACCATGCGAAGCATGGTGGAGGGGGCGCACGGGTCGGGGTCCCCTGCGCCCCCTCCGTCGGCTTCGCCGCCACCTCCCCGTAAACGGGGGAAGGACCTGGGCTAATCCCCGAACGGTTCTGCCTCGCCGTCTGGCACCGGGACCCCGAACGCCTTGATCGTCATGCAGATCAGCCCGTAATACCCCAGCACCCCCACCAACTCGACGGTCGCCGCCGGGCCCAGCAGTTCCTCCACCGTTTGATACGTCGCGTCCGGCACCTCGCGGTCGTGCAGCAGATGGTGGGCGAACCGCCACACCGCCTGCTCGTCCTCCTCCGCGAAATGCGGGGTGCTGCCGGTGCGCAACGCCTCGATCGCTGCCGGGTCGAGCCCGGCCTTCTCCGCGATCGGCGCGTGCACATGCCACTCGAACCCGGCCCGCCAATACGCCCCGGCGGTGATGATCGCGAGCTCCGACAAGCGCGGTGGCAGCGACGTGTTGTACCGGCAGAACGCGCCCAGCGCCTGCGCCCGGTCCGCCAACTCCGGGCTGTGCAGCCAGGCCAGCAGCGGCCCCTGCACCAAGCCGCGCGGGCTGGACCGGATCGCTTCGGCAACGCGCAACTGATCGGGCGTCATGGCGGCATCCGCCAGCACCGGCAAACGATACGTCATATCGCCGTCTTGTCCCCACCCTTGAGCGCCAAGATCTCACGCGCCTCGTCGGGGCTGGCGATCTGCAGCCCGAGCCCCTCGATGATCTGCCGCGCCAGGCGCACCTGCACCGCCGACGAGGTCGCGAGTTGGCCCGGGCCGGCCCACAGGCTGTCCTCCAGCCCGACACGCACATTGCCGCCCATCGCCGCTGAGATCGCCGCCACCCGCATCTGCGCCGCCCCGGCGCCCAGCACCGACCAGCGATACTGGTCGCCGAACAGCCGGTCTGCGGTGCGCTTCATGTGCGCGATGTCCTCGGGGTGGGTGCCGATGCCGCCCAGGATGCCAAACACCGACTGCACGAACAGCGGCGGCTTCACCAGGCCGCGGTCCAGGAAGTGCTTCAGGTTGTATAGATGCGCGATGTCGTAGCACTCGAACTCGAAGCGGGTGCCGTTCTCGCCGCAGGTGGTGAGGATGTATTCGATATCGGCGAAACTGTTGCGGAACACCAGGTCGCGGGTGGCTTCCAGCGCTGGCTTTTCCCAGTCGAACTTGAACTCCTTGTAGCGGTCCAGCAGGTGATACAGGCCGAAATTGATCGAGCCCATGTTCAGGCTGGCGACTTCCGGCTTGAACACGGCGGCGGGCTTGACGCGTTCCTCCACCCGCATGAACGGGCTGCCGCCGCTGGTGATGTTGATCACGGCGTTGGTCTGCTGCTTCACCCGCGGCAGGAAGCGGGCGAAGGCTTCCGGCGTCTGGTCCGGCTTGCCGTTCTCGGGGTCGCGCGCGTGCAGGTGGATAATTGCGGCGCCCGCTTCCGCGGCACCCACGGCGTCCGCGGTGATCTGGTCGGGGGTTATGGGCAGATGGGGCGACATGGACGGCGTGTGGATCGCGCCCGTCACGGCGCATGTGATGATGACTTTGCGGCTCGCGGCCATGGCCCGCCCTCCCAGTTGTTCAGGGAACCGTAGCCCCGTGTCGGGCGAGGCGCTACCTCCTCTTCTCCCTATCCTTTTTCTCCCTCTCCCCCTGGGAGAGGGCCGGGGGGAGGGAGCTTCTACACGCGTGCGGGCACTGCCAAAGGTCCCTCACCCAACCCTCTCCCAGGGGGAGAGGGCTTTTTGACCGTGGGCCGGGCATCATATCTCCCCCATGCCCCACCCTGAAACCTGGCTCCGCGTGCTCCCCGATGGCCTGTACTGCGAGCCCGGTGACTTCTACATCGACCCGCTGCGCCCGGTTGACCGCGCCATCATCACCCACGCGCACGCCGACCACGCCCGTCCCGGCCACGCCCACGTGCTCGGCAGCGCCGAGACGCTCGCCATCATGCGCGTCCGCATGGGGGAGGAGCGCGCCGGCACCACCCAGCAGGCGCTTCCGTATGGCGAGGTGCTCACCATCGGCGAAGTGCGCGTGTGGCTGCAGCCGGCCGGGCACGTGCTGGGCGCATCCCAGGTCGCGATGGAATGGCGCGGCAGCCGGGCCGTGGTCTCCGGCGACTACAAGCGCGCTTCCGACCCGACCTGCGCCCCGTTCGAGCCCATCCCCTGCGACGTGTTCGTGACCGAGGCGA
Source organism: uncultured Acetobacteraceae bacterium (assembly GCA_964247805.1). Lineage (GTDB taxonomy): Bacteria > Pseudomonadota > Alphaproteobacteria > Acetobacterales > Acetobacteraceae > LMUY01. The sequence continues at coordinate 6,413 of CAXTWC010000018.1, forward strand.
CCTTCGCGCTCCCCGTGTTCCACCATCCCCCACCCGGCGACGAGATCCGCAAGCTGCTCGCCAGCGTCGCCCTGTTCCCCGAGCGCACCCATGTCGTTGGCGCCTACGCGTTGGGGAAATGCCAGCGCATCATCGCCCTGTTGCGCCAGGCCGGCTGGGACCGTCCGATCTACCTGCACGGCGCCCAGGCTCCGCTCTGCGCCGCCTACGAGCGGTTGGGCGTTTCGTTGGGCGACCTGCGCCCCGCCACCGTCGCGGCCAAGGCCGAACTCGCCGGCGCCATCGTGATCGCCCCACCCGGCGCCATCGCAGACCGTTGGGCCCGGCGGCTAGCCGAGCCGGTCGTGTGCCTCGCCTCCGGCTGGATGCGGGTGCGGCAGCGAGCGCGGTCCCGCGGGGTGGAACTACCGCTGGTGATCAGCGACCATGCCGATTGGACGGAGCTGAACGACACCGTGGACGAGGTAGGGGCACCTGAGATCTGGGTCACCCACGGCCGAGAGGAGGCGCTGATCCACGAAGTGGCCAAGCGCGGCGTGCGGGGCCGGGCGCTGCGTCTGCTGGGCTATGGCGACGAGGAAGAAGAGTCGGAGGCAGGCGAGACGGTCGTGGCATAGTGCACGCTCGCTCAGTATTGGGCAGAAATCGCTGGGTAATACCCACCACGGCTACTTGTCGCACTGGGCCGGACAGGTCGGAGACTTCAAGTAAAGTTGTCGAATGCGGCAATGACACTTGGTTACATGCCGGTGACGCCTTGGGGGGCAACTTCCACCTGAGCCGCGCGTATTTCGGCGAGCAGAGAGCCAAGCCATGAGCAATGCAACGACAGACCCGGTCGCCAAGCCACAACGCGACCCTCGGATAGACGTATTCCGTGGGCTCGCTTTGATGATGATCTTCGTCGACCACATCCCGGACGACCTGCTCAACCGTGTCACCCTGCACAATTTCGGGTTCTGCGACGCGGCCGAGGTGTTCGTCCTGCTGGCCGGGTTCTCCGCCATGCTGGCCTATGGGCGTGCGTTCGATCGCGAAGGGGCAGCCAGCGGGTTGCGGCGGGTGGCGGTCCGTGTTGGCCGCATCTACCTGTTCCAGGTTGCGCTGTTGCTGACGACCTTTCTGGTCGTGCGCACCTGGACCAACCACTATCACCTGCAGTCGGCGATCCTGGGCCCCTTGTTGGACCACCCGATCGTGGGTCTGACGCGCGGCTTGGCATTGGGGGCGCTGCCGAGCTATCTCGACATCCTGCCGCTTTATGTGGCGTTGCTCGCGGTGTTCCCGCTGATCTACTTCGCGATCCGGCGCAGCGCATGGTTGGCGATCGGGCTATCGGCGGCGGTTTGGGGCTTGGCAGCGATCGACCACGGGCTCGACCTGCCCAACTGGCTCGACAGCAACGGCTGGTATTTCGACCCGTTTGCCTGGCAGTTCCTATTCACCATTGGTGCCCTGTTATCGGTGGCCGTCGCCCGGGGCAAAGGCGCGCTTCCCCGGCACAATTGGCTGCTGTGGTTGTGTGGCGCCTATCTGGTGTTCGCCTTCTTCGAAGCGGCGCCCTGGCACGACTGGTCGATGCCAGACCTGCGCCCGATTGGCATGAACTTCCCGGATAAATCGCGGCTGAATGCGTTGCGCATCGCTGACGTGCTGGCCTTGTTCTATTTGCTGATGAGTTCGTCCGTGGTGCGCCGGGTCGCCGGGTCGAGGTGGCTGCGCCCGGTCGATTTGTGCGGTCGTCACTCGCTCGAGGTGTTCTCCGCCAGTTGCCTGGTCGCCCTGTTCGCCCGGTTGCTGTTCCGCGCCTACGGGGTGGGTGTTGCGATGGAGGTCGGGGTCAACGTCGTGGGGCTGGGAACGATGTGCGCGGTGGCCTGGTGGTTGGAACAGGGCAAGCGGGCGGCGCAATCGCTGGCCGAGCGGAACCGCCGCCCGAGTGCCGTTCTGACCCACTCCTGAGGTCCCAGCACGTAGCCTATTTGACAGGTTGGTGAGCGGACGCGAAAACGCGCCGCCCTCCTCATTCCTCCGGACCCACCCACCATGCCTGTTCACGCCTTTATTTTCCCCGGCCAGGGCAGCCAATCGGTCGGCATGGGGCGGGACCTCGCGGCCGCCTTCGCCGCGGCCCGCGAAGTGTTCGGTGAGGTGGACGACACGCTGAACCAAAAGTTGTCCAAGTTGATGTTCGAGGGCCCGTCCGAGGAACTGACGCTGACGGAAAACACCCAGCCGGCACTGATGGCGATGTCACTGGCCGTGTTGCGGGTGATCGAGGCGGAAGGCGGCGTGGTGCTGAAGGACAAGGCTGCGGTGGTCGCCGGGCATTCCCTAGGCGAATACAGCGCGTTGGCGGCGGCGGGCAGCCTGACGGTCGCGGATTGCGCCCGGCTGCTGCGGCTTCGCGGCGAGGCGATGCAGCGCGCGGTGCCCGCTGGGGAGGGCGCGATGGCGGCCCTGCTCGGCACCGACCTGGAGGCGGCCCACGCCATCTGCGAGGAGGCCGCGCAGGGCGAGGTGGTGGAGGCGGCCAACGACAATGGCGGCGGCCAGGTGGTGATCTCCGGCCACCGGGCAGCCGTGGAGCGGGCGGTGGAGGTGGCGAAGGCGCGCGGCATCAAGCGGGCGATGCTGTTGCCGGTCTCCGCCCCGTTCCACTGCGCGCTGATGGCGCCCGCCGCCGATGTGATGCGCGACGCATTGGGCCAAGCGGCGCTGGTCGCTCCGATGGTGCCGCTGATCGCCAATGTGTCTGCGGCCAAGGCGGTGGAGCCGGACGAGATCCGCGCGTTGCTGGTGCAGCAGGTGACAGGGACGGTCCGCTGGCGCGAATGCGTGCTGGCGGCGGGGGAGTTGGGGGTAGATAGCTTCGTCGAGTTGGGGGCGGGCAAGGTGTTATCCGGCCTGGTGCGCCGCACTGCGCCAGATGCGCGGGCCGCGGCTGCGGGCACCCCGGCCGAAATCGAAGCGGTCTTGAAGGCGCTATGATGCACATGAACCGATTTTGCCTCGTCGTGACTATGGCTGCAGCGCTCGGCGGTTGCGCGGCGTGGCAGCGCGATGCGGTGCACGACCACGAGGACGTACTGTCGGCTGCCGGGTTCAGCGTGCTGACGGCCAGCACGCCGCAACGCCAGGACATGCTGGCCCATCTGCCGCCGAACCGTATTTCACAGCTGATCCAGGGTGACCGGGTGTCCTACCTGTATCCCGACCCGGTGCTGTGTCACTGCCTGTATGCCGGTGGGCAGCAGCAATACGCGCAATACCAGTTAATCCGGCAGCAGCGCGCCATCGCTGACGAACAAATCACTGCAGCGCAACTAAACTATCAGTGGGATTGGGGCCCCTGGGGCGGGCTCGGCCCCTGGTATTGATCCTCGTCTTATCTCGTAGGGTGCAATGCGCTTTGGCATTGCACCATACAGAAACCCGCCGATCGTCACGGCATGGAGGTGCAATCCTCCAAGCGGATTGCACCCTACGCCGGCGGGTCTACGTCAGGCGGTGTTAATAGCCGTACGGTGCGGGCCCCGGCACGATATACGGGGCTGGCTGGACCAGATAGGGGGCCGGTTGCACCACCACGGGCCGAGGCTGCGGTAGCAGGTTGCCCTTGGACACCATGCACTGCACGTAGGCGTTGTCATACTGATACTGGATGCCACCCTGGGCGCGTCCGCTGCTGCCGACACCGAAACCGGTGCCAACGACCGCGCCACTGCCGGCGCCGATCGCGGCACCCCGGCCGCCACCCACCGCAGCGCCCAGGCCTGCGCCCAGCACCGTGCCCAGCACGGCCCCGCCTAGCGCGTTGGTATTTGCACGCTCGGACTGACCGGCGACCTGCGAGGAGGCATACTGGGTGCACACCCCCTGGTCTTGCTGGAATTGCTCGAACGGCTTGCCCTGAGCCGGCAGCACCTGGACCGTCGGGCCGAGCGGGGGCTGCACGCACCCGTCGAGCAGAAGGACGCTCGCAAGCGCAAGAACAGCTGTCTTCGTCTTTATCATCTGAATGCTCTCAATGCGGATCTTCGAAGGTAACATTGCCTGCCAGCGATTTGCGGCAAGACCAGGGCGGCTGACATCGTTGTAAGACAGTGTTTCAGTAACCGGTATGCGACTGGCTTGTCACCGTCGGTAATCAATCTTGTTCACGCACGCTTTGACACGGTGCTGCCCGCGACGCTACCCCGTGGGCATGGAAGCCACCGCAATCCTGCTCGCCGCTGGCCTGGGCACGCGGATGAAGTCCACGCTGCCGAAAGCACTGCACCCGCTGGCCGGGCGCCCGATGCTGCACCATTTGCTCGGGTCCTGCGCCGGGGTGTTCGAACGCACCGTGATCGTGACCGGGCCGGACATGGCGGCGCTGGCCGCCGCCGCCGCCCCGCACACCGTTGTCGTGCAGCACGAGCGTCTGGGCACGGCCCATGCCGCACTGCAGGCGGCCGGCGAGTTCGGCACCGGCGACGTGGCCGTGCTGTATGCCGACAACCCACTGATCCGTACCGCCACGCTGCAGCGCCTGCTGGACGCGCGGGCCGGGGCCGGGTTGGTGTTGCTCGCCATGCGGCCGGCCGATCCGGGGCGGTATGGCCGCGTGCTCACCCAGGGCGACACGGTGGAGCGCATCGTGGAATGGGCCGACGCGACGGAGGCGGAGCGTGCGGTGGGCCTGTGCAACGCGGGCGTGATCTGCGCCGCCGCCGCCGACCTGGACCGCTGGCTGCGTGCCGTCCGCAACGATAACAGCAAGTCCGAATACTACCTCACCGACGTGGTCGCCATCGCCCGGGCGGAAGGCGTGCGCGTCGCCGCCGTGGAGGCGCCGGAGGCCGAACTGCGCGGCGTCAACTCCCGCGCCGAACTGGCCGCCGCCGAGGCCACCCTGCAAGGCTTCCTCCGCGAGGAGGCAATGGCGGCCGGCGTTACCCTCAGCGCGCCCGAGACGGTGTTCCTGTCCGCCGATACCCAGTTCGAGGCCGATGTGGTGGTGGAGCCGAACGTGGTGTTCGGACCCGGCGTGTCGGTGGCGAGCGGCGCCCGCATCCGCGCGTTCTCCCACCTCGAGGGCTGCACGGTGGGGCCGGGTGCCATCATCGGTCCGTTCGCCCGGCTGCGGCCCGGCACCGTGGTGGGCAAGGGCGCCCATGTCGGCAATTTCGTGGAGCTGAAGGCGGCAACCCTCGGGGAGGGCGCAAAGGCCAACCACCTCACCTATATCGGCGACGCCACGGTGGGTCCGCGGACCAATATCGGTGCGGGCACCATCACGGTGAACTACGACGGCTTCGCCAAGCACCGCACCGAGATCGGCGAGGAGGCGTTCATCGGCTCCAATACCTCGCTCGTGGCGCCGATCCGGATCGGCAGCGGTGCCATCGTGGTGGCCGGCAGCACCGTCACCGAGGACGTGCCGGCCGACACGATGGCGTTCGGCCGCGCCCGCCAGACCAACAAGCCGGGGCGCGCCGCCGCCTTCCGGAGCAGGAAGGAGAAGCCCTGATGTGCGGGATCGTCGGAGTGCTCGGCGCCAGGCCTGCCGCCCCCTTGCTGCTGGATGCGCTGCAGCGGTTGGAATACCGGGGCTATGACAGCGCCGGCATCGCCACCCTCAGCAACGGCCATATCGAGCGCCGCCGCGCGCCTGGCAAGCTGGTGAACCTGGCCGCCGTGTTGCAGCAATCACCGTTGCCCGGCACCACCGGCGTCGGCCACACCCGCTGGGCCACCCACGGCGCCCCCACGGTGACCAACGCCCATCCGCATGGCACCGCCCGCGTGTCCGTCGTGCATAACGGCATCATCGAGAACCACGCCGCCTTGCGCGAGGAGCTGGAGGCGGCGGGCCAGGTGTTCGAGACCGAGACCGATACCGAGACGGTGGCACAGATGCTCGACCTGCATCTCGGCCATGGCATGCCCCCGGTGGAAGCGGCCCAGGCGACGTTTGCCCGGCTGGAGGGCGCCTATGCGCTGGCGGTGGTGTTCGCCGGGCATCACGGCTTGATGGTCGGTGCCCAGCACGGCGCCCCGCTCGCCGTGGGTTATGGTGACGACGAGATGTTCCTGGGCTCGGACAGCCTGGCGCTGGCACCGTTGACCCAGCGCATCGCCTTCCTGCGCGACGGCGACTGGGCGGTGCTGTCCCGCGGCGGCGCGCGATTCTTCGACGGCGCTGGGCAGGACGTGCAGCGTGAGGTGCGGCGCACCGTCCACACGGGGGCGGCGATCGGCAAAGACGGCTTCCGCCACTACATGGAAAAGGAGCTGCACGAGCACCCGAGCGTCATCGGACAGGTGCTGCAGCGCATGATCGACCCGGCGAGCCGCACGATCGCCATGCCGGCTTTGCCGTTCGACCTCGCCGCCGTGCCACGCGCCACCATCACGGCGTGCGGCAGCGCGTATTACGCCGGGTTGGTGGCGCGGCACTGGCTGGAGGCGGAGGCACGCCTACCCACCGACGCCGACGTCGCGAGCGAACTGCGTTATCGCGAACCGCCGCTGCAGCCAGGTGGGCTTGCCGTGCTCGTCAGCCAGTCCGGCGAGACGGCGGACACGCTGGCCGCGCTTCGCTCGCTCCGAGGCGCCGGGCAACATGTGCTGAGTATCCTGAACGTGCCCGAGAGCACCATGGCGCGCGAGAGCGACGTCGTGCTGGAAACACTGGCTGGCCAGGAGATCGGCGTGGCCAGCACCAAGGCGTTCACCGCCCAACTCACCACGCTGGCTTGCTTCGCGATTGCTGCGGCCCGTGCCCGTGGCACGATGACGCCGGCGCGCGAGGCCGAGTTGGTGGACGCCTTGCTGGAGCTGCCCAGCCGGGCCGCGGAAGCCTTGGCGCTCGACCTGTCCGCCGTCGCCGCGCGGGTGGCGCAGGCGCGGGACGTGCTGTTCCTGGGCCGCGGCGGCTGCTTCCCGATTGCGATGGAAGGGGCGCTGAAGCTGAAGGAGATCACCTACATCCACGCCGAGGGCTATGCGGCCGGCGAGATGAAGCACGGCCCGATCGCCCTGATCGACCGCGATGTGCCGATTGTAGCGGCGTCCCCGAGTGGCCCCTTGTTCGAGAAGACCGCTTCGAACATGCAGGAGGCGGCGGCCCGCGGTGGCAAGCTGATCGTGTTCAGTGATGAGGCCGGCGCTGCGAAGTTGCGCGGGATTGCGGCGGAAGTCGTCGTGCTACCGTCGGTGCACCCGTTCGTGGCGCCGATCCTTTACGCGATCCCGGTGCAAATGCTGGCCTACCAGGTGGCGGTTTTGAAGGGCACCGATGTGGACCAGCCGCGTAATCTGGCGAAGTCGGTGACGGTCGAGTAGGCAGCAAAGCCTGCTGAACGTCATAGGCATCGGGCCACGCTGACAGCGTCCTCTCCAGGGAGAGGGCAGGGGTGAGCGAGCTGAGTGTCATAGCCGACCCGGCGTATTAATGCTTGTATGGCGCTGTCCGACATCCCAAGTCAGCATTTGTTAAAGGTGCGCAACACAAACCGTTGCTGCGCCGGCAAGTTCTGTCGGGATCGGGGTCGCCGCATTGGCCAAAGGGCAGAAAAAAAGCAGTCGCGAGGCCAAAAAACCCAAGGCGACGAAAAAGCCCGATTCCACGGCCGGCGCTTCGCAGTTCGCGCCGCCGCCGCGGCCACCGCCGTCCAAAGGCGGCAATAAATGACGACCATCTCCTCTGGATTCCAACTATGAAGTTCCGTCCCCTGCATGATCGCATCGTGCTGCGTCGTATCACGCCGGAGGAAAAGACCCGCGGCGGGATCATCATCCCCGACACGGTCAAGGAAAAGCCGATGGAGGGCGAAATCATCGCAGCCGGTCCCGGCGCCCGCAACGAGCAGGGCGTGATCGTGGCGCTCGAGGTGAAGTCCGGTGATCGCGTGCTGTTCGGCAAGTGGTCCGGCACCGAGGTGAAGATCGACGGCGAAGAGCTCCTGATTATGAAGGAGAGCGATCTGCTCGGCATCATCGAGCAGGACACCGCGGCCAAAGCGGCGGCCTGAACGACACTCTATTTCGCACCGCGGCTTTGACGGTGCACCCGGTTACAGGAGACCTAGATTATGGCTGCCAAGGACGTACGGTTCGGCGCGGATGCACGCGCCCGGATGCTACAAGGCGTTGATATGCTCGCTGATGCCGTCAAGGTGACACTGGGGCCTAAGGGCCGCAACGTGCTGATCGACAAGAGCTACGGCGCACCCCGGATCACCAAGGACGGCGTGTCGGTCGCCAAGGAGATCGAACTCTCCGACAAGAGCTTCAATATGGGCGCCCAATTGCTGCGCGAGGTCGCCACCAAGACGAACGACCTTGCTGGCGACGGCACCACCACCGCGATCGTGCTCGCCCAGAGCATCGTGCGCGAGGGCGGCAAGGGTGTCGCCGCCGGGCTTGCCCCGATGGAGTTGAAGCGCGGCATCGACAAGGCCGTGGCTGCCCTGGTGGAGGAGCTTGCTAGGCGCTCCAAGACGATCACGACCGAGGCCGAAACCGCCCAGGTCGGCACCGTCAGCGCGAACGGCGAGTCCGAGATCGGCCGCATGATCGCACAGGCGATGCAGAAGGTCGGCAACGACGGTGTCATCACCGTCGAAGAGGCCAAGGGAATGGAAACCGAGTTGGACGTGGTGGAGGGGATGCAATTCGATCGCGGCTATCTCAGCCCCTATTTCATCACCAACCCCGAGAAGATGCTTGCCGAGTTGCACGACCCCTACATCCTGATCCACGAGAAGAAGCTGTCCAGCTTGCAGACCCTTCTGCCGTTGCTCGAGAGCGTCGTGCAGGCTGGTGCGCCGTTGCTGATCATCGCCGAGGACATCGAGGGCGAGGCACTTGCGACGTTGGTCGTAAACAAGCTGCGCGGCGGCCTCAAGGTCGCGGCCGTCAAGGCTCCGGGCTTCGGTGACCGCCGTAAGGCGATGCTGGAAGACCTCGCCGTGCTGACGGGCGGGCAGGTAATCTCGGAGGATCTCGGCATCAAGCTGGAGAGCGTCACGCTCGACATGCTCGGCCGGGCCAAGCGCGTGCTGATCGAGAAGGAGACCACGACGGTCGTGGAAGGCGCCGGGTCGGCCGACGAGATCAAGGGGCGTGTGGCCCAGATCCGCGCCCAGATCGAGGAGACCACCTCGGACTACGACCGCGAGAAGCTGCAGGAGCGGCTGGCCAAGCTTGCGGGCGGCGTTGCGGTCATCCGCGTGGGTGGCAGCAGCGAAGTAGAAGTGAAGGAGCGCAAGGATCGCGTGGACGACGCACTGCATGCCACGCGCGCTGCCGTGCAGGAGGGCATCGTGCCGGGTGGTGGTGTTGCCCTGGCTCGTGCCTCGATCATCCTGGCGCACTTGAACCCGCTCAATGCGGAGCAGAAGTTCGGCATCGAGATCGTTCGTAAGGCGGTTCAGGCACCGCTGCGGCAGATCGCGGCCAATGCCGGTGAAGACGGTGCTGTGATCGCGAGCAAGATCATCGAGAACACCGACTACAACTACGGCTTCGACGCGCAGAGTGGCGAGTTCAAGGACATGGTTGTGGCCGGCATCGTTGACCCGACCAAGGTGGTTCGCGTGGCGCTGCAGAACGCTGCCTCGATTGCCGGTCTGCTGATCACGACGGAAGCGATGGTGTCCGAGCACGTCGCCAAGCCGAACAGCCGCGAAGACGGCGACGACTAGGCTAGGCCTAATCCGTCCGGCGGCTCAGCTCGCGAGCTGCCGGACGACTTCGCTGACGGTGTGGTCCACCGTGCCGCCCACGTCCACCTCGATGACGTGCTCGTCCGGCGCCGGCTCCTCCAACGTGGCGAGTTGGCTGTCCAGTAGGCTGATCGGCATGAACTCGTGGTGGCGTCCGCTGACGTGGGCATCCAGCGTTGCCCGATCGCCGCGTAGATACACGATCTGCACACCGGGTTTACCGTTGCCGATCTGCTCCCGGTAGCTGCGCTTGAGGGCGGAGCAGGTGATTAGTCCGTTTTCCCCAGCCTGTAGTTTGTCGTCGATCCATTTTGCGATAATGGCGAGCCACGGCGCCCGGTCCTCGTCGGTCAGTGGCGTGCCGGCTGCCATCTTCGCGACGTTGGATGCGGGATGCAGCACGTCGCCTTCCTGAAAGGCCCAGCCTAAGTCAGCGGCGACGCGTTTGGCGATCGTGGTCTTTCCAGAGCCGGACACGCCCATGATGATGACGACACGACTCATCGGCTGAGTGTCCGCACGCCGGACGGATCGGCGACGAACACGGTGTGGGCGCGCCCGATGAACAGGCCGGTTTCCATCACGCCGACGATGGCCTGCATCGCGCGGTCGAGTGCTGCCGGGTCAGAGATTGGCGCCATGTGACAGTCCAAAATAAGATTACCGCCGTCGGTATGAAATGGCTGGCCGGCTGCATCGGTCCGCAGCACCGGGCGTGCACCCAGGTCTGCGAGATGGCCGGCCGTTGATTGCCATCCGAACGGCGTCACTTCCACCGGAATGGCCGAGTTGCTGCCGAGGTGGTCTACGACTTTGCTGCTATCCACGACGATCAGCAGCTTATCGGTGGCTTGGGCGACGATCTTCTCCCGCAGCAGCGCTCCGCCAAGACCTTTGACTAGGTCGAGCGATCCTTTTGCCACGGCATCCGCGCCGTCGATCGTCAGGTCGAGCCTTATGCCCGCCTCGAGTTCGATAAGTTCGATTCCGCCCTCTCGTGCCTGTGCGGCACTGCGCTCGGAGGTGGGCACGGCAGTGATGCGCAAGCCGTCCCGCACGCGGGTTATCAGTTTGGCGATCGCGAACGTGGCCGTCGATCCGGTCCCGAGCCCCACCACCATCCCGTCGGTCACCAGGGCAGCCGCAGCCTCGGCGGCCTCACGCTTGAGGGTGGCGTTCGAGTCCTCGGTCATCGTGCGGCGGCGGCCTCGTCAGTGAACAAAACGCGCTTGCCCACGGGGATGACGTGGACCGCTGGCAACGCTTCGTCACCGGCGATGGCACGGGCGAGGATATCACGCTTGCCATCCCCGACTGCGAGGAAGGCCACGACATGGCTGCTGTCGAGTGTCGGGTAGGTCAAAGTGAGCCGCGGCTCCGGCTTTGCGCCGATGACGGCTGCGGTCCAGGCAGTCCGTTCCTGCAACGCGGCAACGCCCGGGAACAGTGACGCGGTATGCCCATCTTCGCCAAGCCCAAGAAGTTGGACGTCGAACAAGGGGCGGGACGGGTCGAGCGTATCGGCGCCGTAGAACCGCTTCAGTGTGTCGGCATAGTGCAACGCCGCGTGTTCGGGGTCGCCGTCGGTTTGCCAGGGATGCACTTGCGCATCCGGGATCGGAACATGCGCGATCATCGCCTCCCGGGCCATTCGATAGTTGCTGTCGGGATGATCATGCGGAACGAAGCGCTCATCGCCAAAGAATAGATGGGTGCGGTCCCACGGGAAGCGGTCGCGGAATTCGGCCGATGCGAGCAGGCTGTAGAGCGTCTTGGGGGTGGACCCGCCCGACAACCCAATGGCGAACGCACCTTGTTTGGCTAGAGCCTGAGCCAGCATCCATTCTGCGACGTGGTGCGCGACGGCGGCTCCGTCCTTCAGGACGACGATCTCGCCTTTCATGACAGGATGAACTTCTCGACGGCTTTGGCGAAGCCTTCGTCGTCGTAGCTGTCCGTCACGGCATCGGCCTCCCCCTGCACGGCCTCGCTCGCATTGCCCATCGCAATCGAGAAGCCACTTGGCTTGAACATCAGCACGTCGTTCGGTTGGTCGCCGATCGTCGCAATCTCCCCGGCGTCGATCCCGAGCGTCCGAGACAGATAAGCGACGACGGCGCCCTTGTTCGCCTCGGAATTGGTCACGTCCAGGTAATACGGCTGCGACCGTGCGGCAGACGCGGTCTTGCCGAGTGCCTCCTGCACCGCCTTCTCGCAAGCTGCGACCTTATCCAAATCGTCGCTCACACCCACGATCTTTACCGCCTTCTTCAGGTGCTCGTCGGTGAATGCCTGGACCACCTTGGGCGGGAACTGGACGGTGTGCTCCTCGCGTTCACGGTGCGGGGCGTCGACGTCGCGAAGCAGCCAATCGTCGCCGCTGTATACCCAGACGTCCAGGCCCTGCTTCTCGATCAGTTCGACCGTCTTCTTGGCGGCGGCCGGGTCAAGGTTACGGCTCTCGATGATAGACATGTCCGACTTGACAAAAAGCCCGCCATTAAAGCCGGCAATGGGTGTCGTGATCTTCAACGGCTCGAACAGCATCTTCATGCCCTTGGGCGGGCGGCCGCTCGTGATGGCGAACTTGACGCCCTTCGCCTCCATGTCGCGCACGGCCTTCTGCGCACGCTCGGTCAGCACCTTGTCCTTCGTGACCAAGGTACCGTCGACGTCGGCAAGGAACAGCGAAATCTTCTTCGGACGGGAACGGGGCATTTGGTGGCTCCTAAGCCGCGGTGGGCAGGACGAAGCGATCGATCGCTGCCGCCCAGCCGTCTTCCTCGTTGGAGGTCGTGTGATGCTTTGCTTCGACGGCGACATCGGGCGGGGCATTGCCCATGGCGACACTGTGGCCGGCGACGCGGAACATTGGCACGTCGTTGTGTTGGTCACCGACCACGCAAACGTCAGCGACATCGACCCCGTACCACTTCGCGAGAGCTTGGACCGCGGTGCCTTTGTCGGCGTTCGGGTTCGTCACGTCCAGGTAGTAGGTTTGCGAGCGATGGGCGTTGGCGGTCTGGCCAAGGCTGGTTTGCAGTTCGGCCTCGCACGCGGCAAGCAAGTCGAACTGTTTGGATGCACCGACGACTTTGCCACAACGCGCTATGAACGGCTCGAAATCGTCGACCACGGTCGGCTCGAACCGAACCGTGCGACGCTCCTTGGGCACGTAGTCCCCCTCGAGATCCTTGATGAGCCACTGGTTGTCGGCGAATAGCCATGGGAATATGCCGCGTTGCTCGAACAGCGCGAGACTGGTTCGCACCGCCTTCTCCGGAACAAATAGCTCCTCGATGACAGCGCCGTCTGGCGCCAGGATCGTGGCGCCGTTGAAGCCGCCCAACGGGCCTGTAAGCCCCAGGTCCATTGTCAGGAATGCCATTCCGCGTGGCGGCCGGCTACTAACCAGCGCCAGCGGGATCCCAGCCTCACGCAGGCGATGCGCAGCGTCTATCGTTGCCTTCGTGAGCACTTTCTCAGCCGTCACCATAGTGCCGTCCACGTCGGAGACGACGAGCTTGATCACTTCAACGGCTTCCAGTGCCGGCCTTCCAGCGACAGCAAAGCGTGTGCCGCGGCCGGGCCATCTGTACCGGCGGCGTAGGTGTGGATCTTGTCGCCACCCTTGGCGACAGCGTCCAGGATCGGCTGCACGCCTTTCCAACCAGCCTCGATATTGTCGGCCCGATTGAACAGGGTCGGGTCACCGATTAGCACGTCGTAGATCAGTGTCTCGTAACCGGTAGACGGCTTCAGCTCGAAAAAGTCCTCGTAGCGAAAGTCCATCCGCACCGGGTCGAGCTTGACTGCTTGGCCCGGCTGCTTCGCGTTGAAGTGCAGCGCGATGCCCTCGTGCGGCTGGAGGTGGAGCACCATCGAGTTAGCCGGCATCGTGTTCACGTCCGTGTCGCGGAACATGACGGTCGGCACTTGCTTGAAGCTGACCACGATCTCGGTCGTGCGGGTCGACATGCGCTTGCCGGTCCGAAGATAAAACGGCACGCCTGCCCAGCGCCAGTTGTCGATGTAGAGCTTGATGGCGACGAAGGTCTCGACCTCAGAGTCGTGCGCCACGTCCGCCTCGGTATTGTAGGCCGGCACAGCACCGAGATGATCGATGCTACCCGCGATGTATTGGCCACGAACGACGTTCTTCTCCACGTCGGCGGCGGTCATCGGATGGATCGCATCGATCACCTTGGCCTTCTCGCTCCGCACGGCATCGGCATCGAAGGAGTTCGGCGGTTCCATCGTGGTCATGGCAAGAAGCTGGAACATATGGTTCGGGACCATATCGCGCAGCGCACCGGTCACCTCGTAGAACTTGCCCCGCGATTCCACGCCAACAGTCTCAGCAGCGGTGATCTGGATGCTGTCGATGTGATCGCGATTCCAAAGCGGTTCGAAGATGCCGTTGGCAAAGCGCAGGGACATGATGTTCTGGACTGTTTCCTTGCCCAGGAAATGGTCGATCCGGTAGATCTGGCTCTCGTCCAAATCCGAGAGGATACGGGTGTTCAGCTCCTTTGCGGACGCCAGGTCGTGTCCGAATGGTTTCTCGATCACGACCCGGCGGAACATGCCGTCCTTTTGCGTGGTGAGCTCGGCCTTGTGCAGCATATCGACGATGCCGCCGAAGAAGCGGTCCGCGACTGCGAGATAGAACACGGCGTTGCCGTCCCCAAGCTTCTCGTGCAACGCCTGGAAAGTTTCGGGCTTGGTGAAGTCGCCTTGCATGTAGTGGAGTCGACCCTTCAGCCAACCCCACCACTCCGTATTCAATGTCTGCTCGGCGAACTCACCCCCCGCTGCAGGGGTGAAGCTCTCCATCATGGTCTGCTGGCGACCCTGGAACTCCTCGTCGGTGCTCGGATCGCGGTCGACGCCCAAGATGGAGAATTTGTCGTCGAGCAACTTGGAGCCGGAGAGATTGTACAACGCCGGCATCAGCAGACGCTTGGTCAGGTCTCCATTGGCGCCGAAGATCACCAGCGTGCAGGCAGGAGCCGGCTCGGCCGTCTTGCCCAGGGCATGGGAGTTGCTGCCTTGGCGAACTGTATCGCTCATTCGATCACGCCTTCGGCTCGACGTGACCACCAAACCCGAACCGCATGGCCGACAGCATCTTTTCGCCGAACGTGTGCTCCTGACGCGAGCGGAATCGGGCGAACAACGATGCGGCCAGAACTGGCACCGGCACTGCCTCCTCCACGGCGGCGTCGATCGTCCAGCGTCCCTCGCCACTGTCCGACACATCGCCAGTGAACTTCTCCAGCTTCTCGTCGGAGGCGAGTGCCTGAGCCGTCAGATCGAGCAGCCACGAGGAGACGACCGAGCCACGCCGCCAAACCTCGGCGATATCGCCCATGTTGAGGTCGAAACGTTCATCCTCAGCCAGTTCGTGGCTGTTCTTGTTCTTCAGGATGTCAAAGCCCTCGGCATAGGCCTGCATCATACCGTATTCGATACCGTTGTGGACCATCTTCACGAAGTGTCCGGATCCGGCCGGACCACAATGCAGATAGCCTTGCTCAGCTGTCGGATTGCGGCCGTCGCGATGCGGCGTCTTGTCGATGGTGCCCTCGCCGGGTGCGAGTGTGGCGAGGATCGGGTCGATGTGCTTCACGGCGTCGACTTCACCGCCGATCATCATGCAGTAGCCGCGTTGCAGGCCCCACACGCCACCTGACGTGCCGACGTCGATGTAGACGATGCCCTTCTCGCGGAGCTGCTTGGCGCGGCGGATATCGTCCTTGTACATCGAATTTCCGCCATCGATGATGATGTCGCCCTTTTCCATCATCTCGCCGAGTGCCGTCACCGTCTCCTCGGTGATGTGCCCGGACGGCAGCATGACCCAGACGATGCGAGGGGAGGGGAGCTGCTTGACCATGTCCGCAAGTCCGGTCGACTTGGCGGCGCCTTGGCCGACGATGCCGTCCACGGCTTTCTCGCTGTTGTCGTAGACCACGCATTCGTGGCCGTGCTTCATCAGCCGCAGGCTGATATTGCCACCCATCCGCCCGAGGCCGATCACGCCAAGCTTCATGCTGCTGCTCCTAGTTTCGGTTCAAAGCGCACTGCTGATCGCAGCCGCCAGCGTCTTGAGCCCGGCCTCGAGATCACCATTGATGTGCACCCGCAAAGCCCGGCGGCCGCGTTCTGCAAGCACATCGAAGTCGCCGCGTGCCTGCGCGGCTTTGACCACACTGAAGGTGTAGCGTTCGCCCGGCACCGCGAGGTCGGCGGCATCCTGCGCGGTGATCTGAGTGAACACGCCACTGTTAGGTCCGCCCTTATAGGCCTGTCCTGTGGAGTGCAGGAACCGCGGCCCGAACTCGGCGACGGTCGCGACCTTCTTGGCGTCGCGGATCTTGGTGCGAAGCTCCTGCAGCAGGGCGATGTGCTCCGGCGTCCGCTGGATATAAGCGAGCAGCGCCGCATAATCGCCTGCACCCAGTCGCGCGAGATGTGCCTTCATAACGGCTGCCAACGTACTACCGGCCTTGCTCAGCTCCGAGGCATTCTTCTTGTCGCTGAACAGCTGGATTGCGCCGTCGGTCAGGAACGGCGTCTCGTCCGGCAGTTTGCCATCGTCATTATAAGCACTGGTGAGCTTCTTGGTGACGATCTTGCTGGCTTCGACATCCGGCTGGTCGAACGCATCGATCCCGATGATCGAACCAGCCACCGCGGTCGCGAACTCCCACAGGAAGAACATCTGGCCGAGTTGCAACGTGTTGGCGAGTTCCACCCGCACCACGGGTTGGCCCGCCTTGGCGAGTGCCTCGACGGCCTTCTCCTGCGCCGGATCCGGGCTCTCCTTCAGGCGGAGATAGGCGAAGATGCGGTCGTTGCCATAATGCGAGGCATCGGCCAGCGGCTCGTTGTCGATCGGAACGATACCGTGGCCTTGCTTGCCAGTGCTCTCCGCCAGCAATTGCTCGAGCCATGCGCCGACGTCGTAGATGTGGGGCGAGGCCACGATGGTGACCTTATCGCGGCCGGTGGTAGCACCAATGCCGAGGACTGTGCCGAGTTGAACGCCCGGGTTCTGCAACGGCGGCGAGCCAGCGGCGCAGGCGCGCACCATCAGGGCCGCGGAGGTGAGGAACTGCTCGAGGTTGAGGCCCATCGCGGCAGCCGGAACCATACCGAAATTGGACAGCACGGAATAACGGCCGCCAATCGCCGGGTCCCCGTAGAAGATGCGACGGAAGCGGTCACCCTCCGCAACCTTCTGCATGTGGGAGCCGGGATCGGTGATGGCGACGAAATGCTCGCCAGCCTTACCTTCACCCACGGCCTTCTGCATGGCGTCCCAGAAATACGCCTTCAGGATGTTCGGCTCGAGCGTCCCGCCTGACTTGCTGGACACGATCACCAGGGTGGTCGCGAGCGTTACCTTGTTCTCGAACGCGGCAATCTGTTGCGGGTCGGTGCTGTCCAGCACGTGCAGTGTCGGGAAGCCACCGCGCTTGCCGAACGTCTCGGCCAGCACTTCCGGTCCGAGGCTGGAACCACCCATGCCGAGCAACAGGACGTCGGTGAAACCGCCGGCCTTCACCTCGTCCTGGAAGGCTTGCAGCTGCTTGAGGTCGGCCGTGCGATCGTCCACGATGTCAAGCCAAGCGAGCCACTTGCCCTCGTCCTTGCCGGTCCAAAGGGAGGCGTCGTGCGCCCAAAGCTGCCGCAGCTTGCCGGCCTCGCGCCAGTCATCCAGGCTCTTTTCGACAGCTTTGCCCATCTCGTCCGGCAGCGTCGACGAGACCTGGACCAGTTTTTCGCCCAGCATGCCGTTGCGCTTGGCAGCGACGGCGCCCAGCAGATCGTCTGCCGCCTTGGCGAACTGCTTGACGCCGTCCTCAACCAGATCATGCGTGACCTTGTCGAGGTCTAAACCGAGCCGCTTGGCAGTACCTAGGATCTCCTTCGCATCGTCTACGCCGACGGTTAGCGCCTCCTTGCCGTGACCGTGGTCGCGATACGCGTCCATGGTGGCGGGCGGCATCGTGTTGACGGTGTCGCGGCCGATCAGCTCCTCGACATAAAGCGTGTCCGGATACGCCTTATCCTTCACGCCCGTGCTGGCCCAAAGTAGCCGCTGTGGCATCGCGCCGGATGCCTGTAGCTTCTTCCAGCGCTCACTGCCGATCAGCGAGAGATAGTGCTGATAGGCGAGCTTGGCATTCGCGATCGCTACCTTGCCGCGCAAACGCTTCAGATCCGCGGTGTCGTTGCCGCCGACCTTCAGGCGCTCGTCAATCTGCTTGTCGATCTGGCTGTCGATGCGGCTGACGAAGAAGCTGGCGACGCTGGCGACCCGGCTGACATCCCCACCGGCGGACTTGAAGTTTTCCAGACCCGCGACGAAGGCTTCGGCCACGTCCTTGTAAGCCTGCTGGCTGAACAGCAGGGTGACGTTGATGTTCATACCGTCGGCAATCAGCGTCTTGATCGCGGGGGTGCCCTGATCGGTGCCGGGCACCTTGACCATCAGGTTCTCGCGGTCGACCAGCTTCCAGAGGCGGCGTGCCTCTGCGATCGTCTCATCCGTTCGGAGGGCCAGATACGGCGAGACTTCTAGCGACACGTAGCCATCGACCCGGTTGGTCTTGTCGTAAACTGGCCGCAGCAAGTCGGCGGCGTGCCGGATGTCTTCGATGGCGAGGCTCTCGTAAATCGTTTGCGCATTCACGTCGCCGGTCGCGGCCAGCTCCTTGAAGCCGGCGTCGTAATTGCTGCCGTGGCCCATCGCCTTCTCGAAGATGGACGGGTTGGAGGTCATGCCCTTCAGCCCGTCGCGCTCGATCATCTCCTGGAGGAGACCGTCGGTGAGGAATTTACGCTCGATGAAGTCCAGCCAGGGCGACTGGCCAAACTGGTCGAGGGCCTTGAGCGGGTTGGTCGTCTCAGACTGCATGTCCATGAACAGGATCTCCGCTTTATACGCGCTTGGCTTGTTTGCGGGCTTCATCGAGGACAGCTTCGGGCGTGAAGCCGAACTGCTTCTGCAACGCCGCCAGGGGAGCGGACGCGCCGAAACTGCGCATGCCGATCATCGCGCCACCCATCCCGATATAACGGTCCCATCCCAACGTTGCCGCCTGCTCGACCGCAACCCGGCCCTTGACCGCTGGCGGCAAAACCTCGTCGCGATAGGTTTCGTCCTGATGCTCAAACAGTTCCCAGGAGGGCATCGACACGACCCGGGCCTTCACGCCCTCCGCTGTCAGCGTCTCGTAGGCACCCATACACAGCGACAGTTCCGATCCGGTCGCCATCAGGATCACCGCCGGCGTGCCATCGCAATCCGCCACCACATAGGCACCCTTGGCGACGCCAGTTGCGGAGGCATACTTGCTGCGGTCGATCGTGGGGAGCGCCTGGCGGCTGAGGCAGAGCGCGGCCGGGTGGTGCGTCAATTTCATCACCGCCCGCCAGGTCTCCGCCACCTCGTTCGCATCGGCCGGACGGAACGTGATCATCCCTGGGATGGCGCGGAGAGTCGCAAGTTGCTCGATCGGTTGGTGCGTAGGCCCGTCCTCACCGACGCCGATGCTGTCATGGGTGAAGATGTAGATGACCGGCAACTCCATGATTGCCGACAGCCGGACCGGCGCCTTCATGTAGTCGGAGAAGATCAAGAACCCGCTGCCATAGGCGCGCATGCCGGACAGGCCGATGCCGTTGCAGATCGAACCCATCGCGTGTTCGCGAATGCCGAAGTGCAGGTTGCGTCCACCGTAATTATCCGCCTCGAAGGACCCGGCGCCTTCAAACGTCAGGTTGGACTTCGTAGACGGCGCGAGATCTGCCGCCCCACCGATTAACCAAGGCACATGCTTGGCAATGGCGTTCAACACCTTCTGGGACGAATCGCGAGAGGCGATGCCCTTGGCGTCGGTCTCGAATACGGGGATCTCGCTATCCCAGCCATCCGGCAACTCATGTCGGTCGATCTGATCGAGTTCGCGCGCCAGGTCGGGATACTGTTCGCGGTACCGGGTCAGCAAGTCCATCCAGTCGTGCCGGGCGGCGGCACCGCGCTTGCCCATCACCTCGGCAAAGCGTTGGTGAACGCCGTCCGGGACGAGGAACTGGGAGTCCTCGGGCCAGCCATAGGCACGCTTGGCGCCCTTGATCTCCTCGTCGCCCAGTGGCTCGCCGTGCGCCTCGCGGGTGCCGGCCTTCTTAGGTGCACCATAACCGATGATGCTGTGCACCACGATGATAGTCGGGCCGGTGGTAACGGCCTTGGCGTCGTCCAACGCTTTGGCGACCGCCGCGGTATCATTGGCGTCTTCGACATGGATCACGTGCCAGCCCATCGCGGCCAGCCTGGCCCCCACGTCGTCGCTGAAGGCGAGACTGGTCGCACCCTCGATCGTGATATGGTTGCTGTCGTAGATCCACGTCAGATTTCCGAGCTTCAAGTGCCCGGCGATCGAGGCGGCCTCGTTCGACACGCCCTCCATCATGCAGCCGTCTCCGGCCAGCGCGTAGACGTGATAGTCGAACAGGGTGAAGCCGGGCTTGTTGTAACGGTTGGCCAGCCAACGCTGCGCCATCGCCATGCCGACGCTGTTGGACACGCCTTGAGCCAGCGGCCCCGTCGTGGTCTCCACGCCCGAAGTCAGCCGATACTCCGGGTGGCCCGGCGTGACGCTGGATAGCTGGCGGAATTGCTTGATGTCGTCGAGCGTGACGGCATACGGCCCCTTGTCCTTGTGCTCGATATCCGACGACACCTGCGCCAGATGCAACAACGCATACAGCAGCATGGATGCGTGGCCGACGGAGAGCACGAATCGGTCGCGGTTGGGCCAGTGCGGATCGGCGGGGTCGTAACGCAATGCATGCTGCCACAGCGTGTAAGCCACTGGAGCCATGCCCATTGGCGTACCCGGATGACCGGACTTGGCCTTCTGCACGGCGTCCATCGCAAGCGTGCGGATCGTATTGATCGCAACTTGATCGATGTCGCCCTTTGGAGCGTTCGCCCCGGCTTGTGTTTGTACCTGCTGGTCCATGCTTTATCCCCAGGGTTGACGGCCCGCACCGGTAACAAAGCGCCGGGCGCTCCCGCCTTGCAAGCGCGACACCACAGCCGGACATAGCGGGCGGGTGGATGCGCTTACTAGCGAGTGTTAATGCCTAAAGGCACGCTCGGTTTGTTCACTTCGACTTTTTAGCAGAACGGTCACTGGGGATCACGAGTTCGTGATAACAGCAACGTTCTTGCCGGCGAGTTGCGGCTTTTGAGGCGCGACCGCGGAGGCGATAAGCGGCCATGCTCCATGATCCTAAATCCACCGCCCGGTTCAGCGGAGACCCACGGCCAAAGTCCCGCGCACTCGACCGCCGCGGCTTCCTGTCCGTCATCGCGGCCATCGCCCTGTTGCTTTGCATCGCCGGCGCCTCGGTCTGGCAAGCCGCGCGCAACGCCGAGGCCCTGACCGTGGCCCAGGTCACGCGGGGGCAGCGCAATGCCTCCACCGACCTGCTGCTCGCCGCCCAAGGCGCTGAGACGGCGCAACGCGGCTTCCTGCTGACGGGAGCTCCGATCTACCTAAGCCCTCTCGAACAGGCCGAGGCCGCCATCCCAGGATTGTTGGCCAAGCTCGATGCGGGCTCGCCCGGTGACCCGCGGCTGACCCTCCTGCACCAGTCCGTTGCGGCCAAGCTCGGCGAGTTGCGCCAAACCGTCAGCCTCGCCCAGCAAGACGACTTGCCCGATGCCATGGCTATCGTGCGGACCAATGCAGGCAGCATCAACATGTCGGTGATCCGCCGCATCATCGCCTCCGTCGAGGCGGACCAGGATGCGCGGCTGCTGAGCCAGGTCGCCAGGGTCAGCAACGGCAGCCGGTTGCTGGTCGTCATCGACGCGGCGGGGCTCGTCATGGTGCTGGCGCTGTCGGGCCTCATCGCACTCGGATTGCGGGACTACCTGGCGACGCTCCGGGACGCCCAAGCCAAGGCGGCGGAGGCCTATGTCAGCCTCGAACACAACAACGACCGGCTGGACGAAACCGTCAGGATGCGGACAGCCGAGCTGACCGCGTTGAACGAGGAGGTGCAGCGCTTCGCCTACATCGTCTCCCACGACCTGCGTGCGCCGCTGGTCAACATCATGGGCTTCACCAGCGAGCTGCAACAGGCGGCCAGCACCTTGTCCGCACACATGCAATCCATCGAGGTCCCGAATGAGGTGCGGGAAGCGGCTACGGAGGAGATCCCGGAGGCGCTCGGCTTCATCAAGACCTCCACCGAGAAGATGGACCGGCTGATCAACGCCATCCTCAAGCTGTCCCGGGAGGGGCGGCGCGTGCTGGTGGCCGAGCGCCTGGACATGGGTGCGTTGCTGAGCGGCCTGGCCGACACCATGCAGCATCAGGCCGCGGAGCGGGATGCTAAGGTCGAGGTGGCACCGCTCCCAGCCGTCATCGGTGACCGCCTGGCGACGGAGCAGGTGTTCGGCAACGTGGTCGAGAACGCGTTGAAATACCTCAAGCCGGGCCGTCCCGGGCTGGTCCGCGTCACCGGTCGGGTGGAGGGGGCGACGGCATGGTTCGAAGTGACCGATAACGGCCGAGGTATCGCAAAACGGGACTATGAGCGTATCTTCGAGCTGTTTCGACGTGCCGGAGACCAAACGGTGCCGGGCGAGGGCATCGGACTGGCCCATGTCCGCACTCTGGTGCGACGCATGGGTGGCACGATAGAGTGTGCCTCGGAGCTCGGGACCGGCACGACCTTCACGATCAGCATGCCACTTGTCGCTATGTATTCTCAGGAGGTCGCGGCTTGAACGCAAATCCCGTCACTATCCTCCTCATCGAGGACGATCCCGGCCACGCCAGACTGATCGAGAAGAACGTTCGCCGGGCCGGCGTCAACAACACGATCCTGCCGTTCACGGACGGTACTGCGGCACTCGACCACCTTTTCGGGGTGGACGAAGCAGGGCAGCGCAAGGTGCACCTACCGATCCTGGTGCTGCTGGACCTGAATCTGCCGGACATGAGCGGCACCGACATCCTGGTCCGCATCAAGGACGACGAGCTGACCCGGCGTGCGCCCGTCATCGTGCTGACCACGACGGACGACAAGCAGGAGATCCAGCGCTGCTACGATCTTGGCTGCAACGTCTACATCACCAAGCCGGTCGAATACGAGAGCTTTGCCGTGGCGATTCGGCAGCTCGGTTTGTTCCTGGCGGTGATGCAGGTACCCGAAGCGGACTGAATGGCCGCGACTGCCGCCCCTCCGCCTGACCGCCGGATCCGTATCCTTTACGTGGACGACGACCCCGGCCTGTGCCGACTGGTGGGCCGTCATCTGGAGCGGGACGGGTTCGCGGTCACGGTGGCCCATAGTGGCGGCGCCGGGCTGCAGGCCGCCCAGGCGGAGCGGTTCGACGCAGTGGCACTCGACCACTACATGCCGGACCGCGACGGGCTGGACATGCTGGCCGACTTCCTGGCGCTGCCGGAGTCGCCGCCCGTGATCTTCGTCACCGCCGCCGAGGAGCCGCGCATCGCCGTCACCGCCCTGAAACACGGGGCGTTCGATTACGTGGTCAAGGACGTCCAGGGCACCTTCATGGAGTTCCTGGCCACCTCCATCCGCCAGTCCCAAGTGCAGGTGCGACTGCGGCAGGAGCGCGAGGCGGCCCTGCAGGAGCTGCAAGAAAGCCGTGACCGCCTGGAGAAGTTGGCGACCCAGCAGGCCCTGCTCCTGCAGGAGGTGAACCACCGCATCGCCAACAGCCTGCAACTGATTTCCTCCCTAATCGAGCTGCAGGCCCGCAAGGTGGCCGATGCCGACGCCAGGGAAGCCTTGCGCCGCGCAGCCGAGCGGGTCGAGGCGGTGACCTTGGTGCATCGCCGGCTCTATACCAGCAACGACGTCGAGTTCGTCGCCATGGACAAGTATCTGGAAGGTCTGATCGACGAGTTGGGCCGGGCAGTGACGGCGGAGGATGGCCAGGGACAGATCACACTCTCGGCCGAACCCATCCGGGTGGAGACGGACAAGGCGGTCTCGATCGGGCTGATCGTCAACGAGCTCGTCACCAATGCGCTGAAATACGCCTACCCCGATCGCTCCGGTGAGATCCGCGTGGGGTTTCGCCGCGAGGCCGATGTGGTTCGACTGACGGTGGAGGATGACGGCGTGGGGTATCAGGAAGGTGCGGTGCCGAAGGGAAGCGGCATGGGCTCGATGATCGTCAACGCCATGGCCCGCACGGCAAAGGCCACGGTGTCGGTCGTCAGCAGCCCGAAAGGGACGCGAGTCGTGCTGAGCCTGGACGTTGTAGCAGCGGAGTGATCTATCCCGGACGCCGCGGCTTGCCCGCCGGAGAGGAAAGCGAGGGCCAGCGGATGCGATCACCCTGCGCCCGAGGACGTCGATGACACGGTTTAGCAGATCAGCGTTCCTCCTTCCCCTGCTGGCCGTCGTTCTCGCACCCATCTTCCTGCCGCCGTTCTACGTCGCGCTATTCGCCTATGTCGGGCTTGCGGCCATGATCAGCGTCGGGCTGGTCCTGATGACGGGCATCGCCGGCCAGACTTCCTTCGGCCAGGCCGCATTCGCGGGCATCGCGGCTTATGCCACCGCCGTGCTCACCCGGGATTACGGCTGGTCCCCTTGGCTCACCATGCCGGTGGCGCTTGCCCTGGTCGCAGTGGCCGCGCTCATGGTCGGGGCGGTGACGGTAAGGCTGTCCGGCCACTTCCTCCCACTCGGCACCATCGCTTGGGGAAGTGCGGCGTATTACCTGTTCGGCACCATCCCCGGCCTGGGGGGATTCAACGGCATGGCCGAAGTGCCGGGGTTGCCGCCATTCGACCAGCCAAGCGAGCGATGGATGCTGCTGTTCATCGGCTTGGTGCTGCTGGGCCTGCTGCTGCTGACCCGCAACCTGTTGGACAGCCGGCAAGGCCGCGCCATCCGTGCCCTCGCGGCTGGGCGGGCGATGGCGGAGAGCATGGGCGTCGACACTGCCCGCCTGGCGCTCTGGGTGTTCCTGGTGGCCGCCCTGTATGCCGGGCTATCGGGTTGGCTGTATGCCCACCTCCAGCGCCAGGTCAGCCCCACGCCGTTCAGCCTGACGGCCGGCATCGAGTATCTGTTCATGGTCATCATCGGCGGCGCCGGGTCGCTATGGGGGGCGGTGCTGGGCGCGGGTGTGGTGACCGTGCTGCGCGACCAGTTGAACGACTGGCTGCCGCGCCTGTTCGGCCGGCCCGGCAATTTCGAGGGCATGGCCTTCGCCGCTATCATCATCCTGGTCATGCAGCGCATGCCCGGCGGCCTCGCCCCGTTCCTCGCACGGCTACTCCCGGCGGGCCGCCCGGCCCCCGTCCCGAACGCACCGCGCCTACCCGCAGCCGACCATCCCGCGGGCGAGGTCCTGGCCGCCGAGGGCATCACCAAACGATTTGGCGGGCTGGTGGCCAATGACGGGGTGGGGCTTGCCGTGGCCGCCGGGCAGATCTTGGCCCTGATCGGCCCGAACGGTGCGGGGAAAAGCACCATGTTCAACCAACTCAGCGGGCTGATCGCTCCAGACTCCGGCAGCATCCGCCTGCACGGCCAATCGGTCACCGGGCAGCCGCCCCGCCGCATGGCCCGGCGCGGTTTGGGTCGCACTTTCCAGCATGTAAGATTGCTGGCCGGCCGTCCGGTGTTGGAAAACATCGCCCTGGGCGCCCACACCCGAGGCCGCGCCAGCATGTTGGCCGCCATGTTGCGGCTCGATCGGCGCGAAGAACGCCAGTTGCTGGCCGAGGCGGCGCGGCAGGCGGAGCGGCTCGGCCTCGGCCCTGTGTTGCATCAGCGGGCAGGGGACCTTTCACTCGGCCAGCAGCGCATCGTGGAGATCGCGCGCGCCCTCTGCCTCGACCCGGCGGTACTGCTGTTGGACGAGCCCGCCGCGGGCCTGCGCCTGCAGGAGAAGCAGGAGCTCGCCGCCTGCTTGCGAGCGCTGCGGGCCGAGGGCGTCGCGGTGCTGCTGGTGGAGCACGACATGGACTTCCTGATGGGCCTCGCCGACCGCGTCGTGGTGATGGAGTTCGGCCGCAAGATCGCCGAGGGCCGTCCGGAGCAGGTGCAGGCCGATCCGCGCGTTCTGGATGCTTATCTGGGCGGCGTCGGATGATGTCTGTTTCCGGTGTGGTTGGATGACGCCGCTGCTCGAAATAACGGGCCTGCGCGCCGGGTATGGACGCGCCACCGTACTGCATGACATCGACTTGGTGGTGCGACCCCGGCAGATCGTCACCGTGATCGGTCCCAATGGCGCCGGCAAGACCACGGCAATGCACGCGATCATGAACCTGTTGCCGGCCAGTGGCGGGCGCCGGTTCGACGGCCAGGATATCGCAGGAGTCACCACGGAGGAGTTGGTCGGCCGCGGTCTGCTCCTGGTGCCCGAGACCCGCGCCCTGTTCGCCGATATGAGCGTGGCCGAAAACCTCGAACTCGGCACCTATGCGCGTCGCGGCGCGCCCATGGCAGATGTATTCGCCATCTTCCCGCGGCTGCAGGAGCGGCGCCACCAATTGGCGGGCACACTCTCGGGCGGCGAGCGTCAGATGCTGGCGCTGGGCCGGGCGCTGATGGGCCGCCCCCGCCTGTTGTTGCTGGACGAGCCGAGCCTAGGCCTGGCGCCCCGCATCGTCCGCGACATCTTCCGCACGCTCGATGGGCTGCGCCAGGATGGGCTGGCGATGGTGTTGGTGGAGCAGAATGCCCGCGCCGCCTTGTCCCTCGCCGACGAGGGCGCCGTGCTCGAGATGGGCCGCATCACCGCGGCTGGCCCGGCTGCCGAACTGCGCAATGACGCGCGCGTGCTGGCGACCTATCTTGGGCAGGCACGCGGCAATACCGCCTCTGGGGAGAGTGTCCATGGACCTGGCTGACCTGACCGCCACCGCCGCCCGCGCCCGCATCGCCGCCGGCCAGCTTTCGCCAGTGGAGCTGATGGAGGCTTGCCTGGCCCGCATCGCCGAACGCGAACCCACTGTGCAGGCCATGGCCTTCCTGGACCCGGCCCTGGCAAAGCGTGCCGCCGAGACCGCCCGCCCGGGCCCCCTGCACGGCCTGCCGCTCGGCGTGAAGGACGTGCTGGACACGGCGGACATGCCGACCGGATACAATTCGCCGATCTGGCACGGCAACCGCCCCCGTGCCGACGCGACCGCCGTCGCCTGGGCCAGGGCGGCCGGCGCAGCTGTGCTTGGCAAGACGGTCACCACCGAGTTCGCGACGCGTCATCCTGGCCCGACCACCAACCCGCGTCATTCGGGGCACACACCGGGCGGCTCCAGCAGCGGCTCGGCGGCGGGCGTGGCGGCGGGGTATTTCCCATTCGCTTACGGCACGCAGACCGCTGGCAGCGTGATCCGGCCAGCGGCTTATTGCGGCGTCGTCGGCTACAAGCCGAGCTACGGGATGATCGACCGCCACGGCATGAAGCTGATGGCGTTCTCGCTGGACACCGTCGGCGTGATCGCTCGCAGCGTCGCCGATTGCGCCCTGTTGGCCGGAGCGGTTTCGGGCCGCGATCTGGGCGACCCGGAACGCGCCTTGCCGACATCGCTGAGGATCGGCCTATGTCGGGCGCCTGTGTGGCAGGGGGCCAAGGAAGAAACTCAGGAGCTGCTGGTGAGTGCCGGAGAGCGTTTGCGGCGCGCGGGTGCTACGGTCACCGATCTCGAGCTACCGCCCGAATACGCGACCGTGCCCGAGGCGCATAACCTGGTCATGCAAGCCGAGAGCGCCCGCTCCATGGGGTGGGAGATGCTGTCCCACCGAGACGCCCTCAGCCAGGGACTGCGCGAACGGCTGGAATGGGGATTGGCGCAGCCTGCCGAAGCGGTCGACGCGGCGCGTGCTGCGCTGGATGTGCTGCGGGGTGGCTTTCCCGCCGCTATGGCCGGTCACGACGTCCTTCTCACCCCGTCCGCGTCCGGTGAGGCGCCAGCCGGCCTCGAATGGACCGGCGACCCGGCGTTCAATTCGATCTGGACCAGCCTTCACGTCCCGTGCATCACTGTTCCCGCTGGTGAGGGACCTAGCGGACTTCCGCTTGGGCTGCAGATCGTGGGGCGACTAGGCGCTGACGCGCTGACGTTGGCGGCTGCGAATTGGATCGCCACGGTTCTGGAACACGCCTGAAAAACGCTGAGCAAATCGGCGTAGCATTAACCCTGGGGTAAGGGCCCTAAGGCATTCTCCTCTCAACGGCTGGCGGTGCAGATTGTTGCCCATGTAGGGCACAGCATCACCGGCCTGGAGCAGGAGTGTGCATGTCTCGCAGCGGTCGTTCCATATCAAGCCGTGCGCTGTCGCAGCGTGCTCTGCCGAGCTGCGCATGAAGCGTCCCAGCCGACGCAGGCCGGCCCCCGCCACTCTGCCCGCCGTTCTCGACCTCAATGCGGCTGGTCCGCTGGCGAGCCAATTGCTCGCCCGCCGGGGTAGCCCGTTGACCGTAGACGGGTCGGCGGTCGAGCGAATGGGTGCCCAGTGCCTCCAAGTTTTACTTGCTGCCCGGAAAACCTGGGAATTGGACGGGCAGGCCTTTGAGCTCATGGCCCCGTCCAATGCCATGACTACGGCTCTTACCGCGTTCGGCGCAGAGAGCCTTGGAAACCCCCAGGTTGCGGAAGGATGCGCCTAATGAAGACCGTGTTGACAGTAGATGACTCGCGCACCATGCGGGACATGCTGCACTTAGCATTGTCCGAAGCCGGATATAACGTCGTACAGGCTGTGGACGGCTTGGACGGTCTGGAGGTGCTGCAGGGCGCCAATCCGGATGTGATCGTCACCGATATCAATATGCCCCGCATGGACGGCTTCGGCTTCATCGAAGGCGTACGCAAGGACAGCAAGTATCGGGCGATCCCGATCCTGGTTCTGACCACCGAAAGTGACGCCGCAAAGAAGGCACGGGCGCGTGAAGCTGGTGCAACGGGCTGGATCATCAAGCCCTTCAACCCGGTCAAGCTGGTCGATGCGCTTCGCCGTGTAGCCTCGTAGGCCCCGACCATGGATCCAATGGACGCCATCAAGCAGACCTTCTTCCAGGAGTGCGATGAGCAACTCGCCGAACTGGAGAGCGGTTTGCTCAAGTTGCAAAACGGCGACAGCGACTCCGAGACGGTAAATGCCGTCTTCCGAGCCGTCCATTCCGTAAAGGGTGGGGCCGGAGCGTTTGGCCTCGACAGCCTCGTGCGCTTCGCCCACGTGTTCGAAACCACGCTGGACCTGATGCGGTCCGACAAGCTGGGCGCCTCTCCGGAGTTGCTCAAGGCGATGTTGCGCGCGGCCGATATCCTTGCGGACCTGGTCCGTGGCGCTCGCGGCGGCATTGGCCCCAACGATCAGCAGGTTGCACAATCGGCCGCCGAGCTCGCCGCACTGACCAACGCACCGGGTGCACCCGCATCTCATTCTGCTGGCCCGGAGCCGGAGGATGACGGCTTTGCCGGCTTGATGTTCCAGCCAGTGCTGGTCGGCACGCCTGAGCCAGATTTGGTCGCATGGAATGTAAAGTTCCGTCCGCACCCGGCGCTCTATGCCAACGGCAATGACGCAGCCCTGTTACTGCGTGAGCTGACACTGCTTGGCACGACGTCGATCATGCTCGATGCAACTGAACTACCGGGGCTGGCCGACCTGGATCCGGAGGGTGCTTACCTCACCTGGAACGTTGAGCTGCAAACCAGCCAGCCCGAATCGTCCATCCAAGAGGTGTTCGAGTTCGTCGAAGGCGATTGTGACGTCGAGGTGACTGTCGCCGTATCCGCTTCGCCTGCGGCCAGTGCTTCGCCTGTAGCCAGTGCGGAGCCGCCACTTTTGGACGTGATGGCGTTGATCCAGCGGCTCCAGGCGTCTGCTCCAGAGGCGGCCCCGCTGCCAGAGCCGCGCGCCTCCGCCGCAACGGTCTTGACCCCTCCCAAAGAGGAACCACCAGTTGCGCCGGCTGCACGAGAGGAGCCGATCAGTAGTCCCAAGCCCACGATCCGGGTCGACCTAGACCGGGTGGACCGCCTCATCGACCTCGTCGGCGAACTTGTCATCAACGGCGCAATGCTCACGCAGCGCTCGATCGAGGCCGGGCTTGGGCGCTCCACGGCTGTCGCGGTTGGACTCGACGAGTTGCAGAACCTGACGCGTGAAATCCAGGACAGCGTTATGGCGATACGGGCCCAGCCGGTGAAGTCCGTCTTCGCCCGTATGCCCCGCCTCGTACGTGAAGTTGCTGCCATGGTTGGTAAGCAGGCGCGTCTCGTGACCGAAGGTGAAGGTACCGAGGTCGACAAGACCGTTATCGAACACCTGGCCGATCCATTGACGCACATGATCCGAAACGCAATCGATCACGGTCTCGAATCGCCCGAGAAGCGCAGGCTTGCTGGCAAGCCGGAGCTTGGCACTGTGCGGCTTGCGGCCATGCATCGATCCGGTCGTATCGTCATCGAAGTCTCCGATGACGGTGCCGGTATTGATCGCGCGAGGGTGCTGGAAAGTGCCATCACGAAGGGATTGATCGCCGCCGATGCGGTCCTTTCTGATGACGAAATCGATAACCTCATCTTCCTGCCTGGATTCTCGACGGCGGCCACCATCTCCGACATTTCCGGGCGCGGCGTGGGAATGGACGTCGTTCGCCGTTCTATCCAGGCGCTCGGCGGCCGGATCGCGATTACATCACGTCCGGGGCTGGGATCGACATTCACCTTGAGCCTGCCGCTCACCTTGGCGGTACTGGACGGAATGGTCGTGACGGTCGCCAGCCAGACGCTGATCGTTCCACTGACTGCCATCATCGAGACGCTTCAGCCCCGCCAGGCTGCGATCCACGATCTAGGTGAGGGCGCTCAAGTCCTCAACATCCGGGGAACTTACATTCCGCTGCTTTGCGTTGGGTCCATCCTCGGTTGGACGGAACCTGGTATCACGCCAGGTAGCGTGGCGCTCCTCGTGGAGTGCGACGGAGGCAGCCGCGCGGCATTGCTTGTCGACGCAATCCAGGGGCAGCAACAGGTCGTTATCAAAAGCCTGGAAGCAAACTACCGACAGGTGCCCGGCGTCGCTGCGGCCACCATCCTTGGCGATGGCCGGGTGGCACTGATCCTCGACGTCGACGGGATGGTGTCGGATGCCCGCGGTGAGACAGCCTTTGCCGAAATTCATTCTGAGTTAGGACTGATTGATGCTTGAAGCAGCCCTCTCTCCATCCACCCGCGAGCTCGAGTTGATCGCGTTCCGCATTGGCAAGCAGGAATTCTGCGTGGACATCATGGCGGTGCGCGAAATCCGTGGATGGGTGCAGGTAACGCCGCTACCTCGCTCGCCCGCCTTCGTTCGGGGAGTGATCAATCTGCGGGGTGCCGTGTTACCCATTCTCGACCTCGCCGCGCGGCTCGGACTGCCGCCGACGGAGACGACTGCCCGTCACGTGATCATCGTGGCGCAAGTAGCCCATCAAGTCATTGGCGTTTTGGTCGACGCCGTGTCCGACATCATAACCGTCGGAGAGAACACGATGCAGCCGCCTCCTGAGATGTCCTCTAGCCGGGTGCGCAACTTCGTCCAGGGATTGCTGGCCATCGAAGACCGCATGGTGAGCTTGATCTCACTCGATCGCGTGATGCCCAAAGTAGACGCGGAGGCAGCATGAACGCGGCAGAACTGCACCGGCCGGCCAATGGCATGGTGGAGGGAGAGTTCCTCCTCACGGAGGGCGATTTCCTCAAGATTGCCAACATGCTTCAGGCAGAGACAGGCATCACGCTGCACGAGGGCAAGGCGACGCTGCTTTACTCTCGGCTAGGAAAGCGGCTGCGCGCCTTGGGCTTCAGCGCATTCAAGGAGTATTGTGAACTCCTGGACCGTCCAGACGGCGTCGAAGAGCGAGGCCGGATGATTCGTGCCCTTACCACGAATGTCACCCGCTTCTTCCGGGAGCCGCATCACTTCACCCACTTGCGAGACGTGCTTTTGCCGCCGTTGCTTCGAGCGGCTGAGCGTGGCGGACGCATACGCCTCTGGTCGGCCGCGTGTTCGACGGGACAGGAGCCCTACTCGATCGGGTTGACCGTGCTAGGCCTTCTGCCCACGGCGTCACAGCTCGACATACGTGTGCTCGCGACGGACATCGACACGTCCGTCTTGGAAGAGGCGCAGGCCGGGCACTACGCCGCGGACGCGATGGCCGGTGTGCCTGCCGATCTGCTAGGGCGTGGGTTTCAGCGAGCCAGCGATGGTTACCAGGCAAGTGCCGAACTTCGCAAGATGATCACGTTCCGGCAACTGAACCTCATAAAACCTTTGCCGATGAAGGGCCCTTTCGACGCCATTTTCTGCCGTAACGTCGTCATCTACTTCGCCGACACTGAACAGCAGGCGATCTGGTCGCGGTTCGAGCCTCTGCTGATACCTGGCGGCCATCTGTACGTCGGCCACTCCGAGCGTGTCGCCGGGCCTGCCGCTGCGTCGTTCAGTAGCGTCGGCATAACGATCTATCAGAAGCGGGGCGGTGTATGACCAAGGTTCTGATCGTCGATGACTCCGCAACGATGCGCGCCATGATCTGCCGCGTATTGGAGCGCGACGGCGACATCACCGTCGTCGGTCAAGCGCGTGACCCGTTGGAGGCACGTGCGGCGATAAAAGCCCTCAGTCCCGACGTGATCACGCTTGACGTCGAGATGCCGGGAATGAACGGTCTCGAGTTCCTCGAGCGGCTCATGCGCCTGCGACCTATGCCAGTCGTCATGATTTCGAGCCTTACTCGAGGCGGGGCAGAGGCAACGTTGCGTGCCCTGGAGTTGGGCGCCGTAGATTGCGTTGCCAAGCCTCGGCCCGGTGACAGCGCGGGGTTCGACCGGCTTCCAGAGATTGTCCGGGCCGCAAAGAGTGCGCGCTTGCGGCCTCGTTTCAACACTCCAGCCGCACCGGCGCCTGTACAAACGGGGTACGTCCCGACGGATCGGGTACTCGCCATCGGTGCTTCGACGGGAGGGGTGGAAGCGCTCTTGGCTATTCTTTCCAGCTTTCCCGCCAATTGCCCGCCCACCGTCATCACGCAGCACATGCCAGCCGCGTTCACTCCGTCTTTTGCAAAGCGGTTGGACCGGTCTTGCGCGGCCAGCGTAGAGGAAGCGACGGACGGTGCTCCGTTGCATCCTGGCCAGGTTTACTTGGCACCCGGTGGGGTGGCACATCTCGAAATCGCCGGGCCGGCGAGTGGACCGTGGCATTGTCGCCTGACTGACAGTGGCCCCGTCAACGGGCACCGTCCTTCGGTCGATGTATTGTTCGCTTCTGTCGCCACGACTGCGCGTGCGCGTTCGGTCGGAGTGATTTTGACCGGAATGGGTCGCGACGGTGCGCAAGGCCTGCTCGCAATGCGTGAAGCAGGCGCCCGAACGATCGGCCAGGACGAGGCAAGTTGCGTCGTCTACGGAATGCCCAAAGTAGCTTTCGAACTCGGAGGCGTGCAGGCGCAAGTATCGTTGCAAGCCGCCGCAGCCGCCATGCTCACTGCCTGTAACGCCAAGCCAGGAGATCGCGCATGCCGTCCGCCGCTGCCCTCAAGGTGCTGATCGTCGATGACCAGCAATCCATGCGCCTCCTGGTGCGCGGTGGATTGCAACAACTTGGCTTCCGGGAGTTCGAAGAGGCTGCCGATGGTGAGGCTGGTATGCGCAGCCTTATTTCGACACCGGTCGACCTGGTCATCAGTGACTTCAACATGCCGAAAATGGACGGCTTGGGTTTGCTTCGGGCAGTACGGGTTTACCCGCCGACGGCGAAGACAGCTTACATCATGTTGACTGGGCGAGGTGACATGGATCTGGTCCAGCGTGCGGTCCAGTTCGGTGTCAACAACTTCCTGGTCAAGCCATTCACCGTAGCGACGCTGCGGGAGAAGATCGAGGCTGTCTTCGGGCAACTGACATGACCGCGGAGCGCCGTGTCAACATCGTGCAAGGAGAGTTCCACGTCACGAACGATCCGACCGTAGTGTTGACCACGATCCTGGGGTCATGCGTGGCGGCCTGCCTGAATGACCGTGTGGCTGGCGTGGGTGGAATGAACCACTTCTTGCTGCCGGGCGACGGTCCTGGCGCGCCAGGCGCTGAGTACGGCGTCCATGCGATGGAACTGCTGGTGAACGGTCTTTTGCAACAAGGCGCGCGGCGTGAGCGGCTGGAGGCAAAGCTATTTGGCGGGGCCAGGATGTTGCGCGGTCTCACGGACGTGGGATCGCTCAATGCCGAGTTTGCCGAACGCTTCGCCAAGCGGGAGCGGATTACCGTCACGGGCGGTAGTCTTCGTGGCGAACGCGGCCGAAGGATCCAGTACTTCCCGGTCGAGGGGCGGGCGCGGCAGTTCACTTTGGGAGGTCCGGATGCGGCAGTGTTCGCGTCGGAGCGAGTACGGCCGCCTACACCGCCGGCTGACGGCGGCGCTTTGGAGTTGTTCTGATGAGCGAAGCAGATCATTGCCTGGCCTCGGTGTTGGTTGCCGCAGCCGGTGAGCTCGCCGATTTGGCGAGTATCGCGGACCAACTCGGAGGAGTGGGCTTGGCTGAAATCGAGCGTTGGCAGTCGTTAGATCGATTGAGCCAGCATCTTGCAGGAATGGCTGCGTTTTTGACAGGGCTATCCGCCGTAGTCCCGTATTTCGAGCCGGACATGGCAGCTGCCCTGGCGGTGCTCAATACGAGTGCGCTCGCCGACCGCTTAGCCGGCCGCTCCCTGGTGGACGAGGGCGACCCGGGAGAGATGGACTTCTTCGGCGCGTGACCGAGAGCGCATCTGGCGTCGACACCCGGGTCTATTTCGGTCAGTTGGATGTATTGGTCTTTGAGTTCAACGAGCTTGAGTCGGAGATACTTGCCCAAGTCCTAGGAAGCTTCAAAGTCCGCACGATCTCCCGGTTCCGCGCGATACCGGAGGCTCAGGAGCATTTGGCTCGTGAGCCTTGCCAGCTGGTAATCGTCGGCACAACGCCGCGGGACACTGACATAGATGAGTACGATTTCATCCGGTGGCTGCGACGTAGCAAAATCGAGGAAGTGCGGACTGCCTCGGTGATTTTGCTGGCGGGACATACTCCGCAAAGCAATGTCTTGAGGGCGCGCGATTGCGGTGCGAGCTTCGTCATTGCTAAGCCAATTACGCCTCGCGTCCTTTATGATCGGGTCAAGTGGCTCGCCAAAGACACGCGACCCTTTGTCGACTCTCCAAATTACGCCGGCCCAGATCGTCGATTCCAGATGCTTGGGCCACCTTCGGGAACAGCGGGAAGGCGTCGAACTGACCTATCGCTGCAAATCGGAGAGGCGAAAGCGCCAAACCTTTCCCAGTCCGAAATCGACGCCATGCTAAGTGGAAAGGCGACCCCACGGCTATGACAAAGCAAATCCCAGCTCACACCAAACGCATCGCACAGCTTGTTCTGCGACCCGGAGGAATAACCGCATCGGAAGCCGTCACGGCCGCTGAACGAAGCCTCGATGGACTTCGTGAGCGGGGGCTCTCGGAAATCGCAGAGACGATCAAGCACATGTATGAGGCTGCTGAAGTTCTGACGCTTGGGCTAGATGAGCGTGGCGCTCGCGAGCTATACACGTTGAGCAACACTCTGGTCGGGGTTGCGGGTGTTTTTGGCAAGCAAGGCCTGGGCGATGTTGCATTGAGCCTTTGTACGCTTGTCGAGCGCTTACTGTTGGCCAAGCGATGGGACGTCCAATCTGTTCGGCTCCATTTGGATAGTATGCGCCTGCTCGCAGACAACAGCCTTAGCGCAGCTGAAGTATCGAGAATCGGTGTTGCCCTTCGTCAGGTTGTAGACCGGTTGCAGTCTGTCCGGCCGCAAAGCAACCTCAACTAGGTCTCCGATACGCGGATTGTGTTCAGCGTGGGTCAGAACCAATAGTTATCTTAGCGGCCAAGTCGCAAACCCAACTGAAATGCCCATGAGGCATTGGTCTGGTAGTTGGTGGTCTATCGCAAAATAGGCGTTGGCCGCCGGGCTGTGTCGTTAATCCTGCCAACCTAACCAACCTGCCGGTCCGTCGCTCTGTAAAGAAAGCTCGTTTGCAGTCTGCGATGACTACCTTGCAGCCTGGGAAAGAATTAGTGGGCCGGTTGCATTCTCACCGCCGGGCATTCGCTCAGGCCGGCAGCCACACGGTCATCGGTTTGCGAATAACGCGTGCCGGGTCACCCCGTAGTACTTCGAAATCGGTCTGTGGTCCCGTTCGGCTGAACCGTATGTCAAACGTGTCGTTCCCAACGCGGAGATCGCGCAACGTCAAGTCGCTCAGCCAATCGGGCAGCGTGGGATCGAGCAACAAACGCTCGTTCGGCGCGTCAGGTTGGAAACCGATCATCGCCTGCACAAGCGAGAACACGCTCCCGGCAGCCCAAGCCTGGGGTACGTTGGCACCGAGATACTGAACCGGGAAGTTGCTGTCATCACGCTGCACTCCGGCGTAAAGTTCAGGCAGTTGATTGAGCATGAAGAAGCTTGCTGCACCGAGAACGTCCCGCGCGACAGCGTTGGCTTGTTCGGCATACCCATAGCGTTTGAAGCCTTGCGCAATCAGGCCATTATCATGCGGCCAAACTGAACCGTTTTGATAGGAGTAGGGATTGTAGCACGGATTTTTCGCCGACAACGTTCGTATGCCCCATCCGCTCCACATATCCGGCTGAGTGAACCGGGCAACTACCCGGCCCGCGCGCTCGGGCGGGACGATTCCGGACCAAAGTAGATGCCCGGGATTGGAGGCAACGCTGAGGATCTGTCTTTTGTCGCCGTCCAGTCCGTAAGCGTAGAAGCCTTCAGCCTCATTCCAAAACAAACTGTTTACTTGCTGATACAGCACGGCGGCCTTCTGCCGCAGCTCTGCGCCGCGATCCGGCTTCGCGAGCACATCGTAGATCTCGGCCATGCGCATCCAAGCATCGAAAACATAGCCCTGGAGTTCGCATAACGCTTTCGGCCCTTCCACCTTGCTGCCGTCTGCGTGCATCACCGAGTCACCGGCGTCTTTCCACGCCATGTTCTCGTACCCCTTTGGGGAGCGCGTCTGGTACTCCTGCAATCCGTCGCCGTCTCGGTCGCCCCACTCGTCGATCCAGCTGAGGCAGCGCTCGGCCACCGGCATGAGACGCTCCACCATCGCCAGATCACCGGTGCATCGCCAGGCCGTGTGCAGGGTGACCAGGTATAGCGGCGTCGCGTCGGCGGTCCCGTAATAGGGCGTGTGCGGGATCAGCTTGAAGTGCGCCAGTTCCCCCCGCCGAAGCTCATGGAGGATCTTGCCTGGCTCGGCGTCGCGGTAGTCGTCACGCTCGGTGGCTTGCCAATCTCCAAGGACGTCAAGCGCACCACGGGCGAAGTCGGGGTAGACCAATGCGTTCTGCAGGGACACGATCAGACTGTCGCGGCCGAACAAGGCGACGAACCATGGCAGTCCCGCCGCAGGCACGAACTCATCTGTATTGGCGGAGGAGAATGGCAGTCGCAAGGCGGCCATGTCGTCCAGCGACTGGGCATATAGCCGCTCGAAGTCGGCGTTACTCGTCGACAGCTTAGTGACGCTGGCGTGCCACTCGTCCATGATCTGTCGCGCGCCAGTGTCAGCCACGTGGGCGCAATTCTCCGGGGCGGCGGCTTTGCTTTCGCCGTCGTACAGGTCGTAGCGCAAACACGTGTGCCACCGGCCACCCGGCGGGATCGACACTTCGAAGCTGATCCTGCCGTTGGCATAAACCGCCGGGGTAGGGGCGTTCTCGGCGCTTATGCTGACGGAGCGGTGGAAATCCCGGTTGCCGTAAGTGTTCACCAGGCGCTGCTCGTGGTCCTGCCACTCGCTGGTAATCCGCCCGCGGCGGACGATGTTGTCGCTCTTGACCTCGAAGATGTCAGCGAAGTCGCTGCGGATCACCACTTCCAAATTGAACTGGACCGGGTTCGACCCGTGATTGGTGATGTCGAAATCCTCGTGGATCCCACCACCAATGCGCCGGCCGATCTCCAAGCTCAGAGTCCGGGCCGCGATCCCTACCGACTCCGTGGGGATCACTCGGTTGGTCAGGTAGATCCGGGCGAGATAATACAGCGGCGTCCCACTGTTCAGCAGGTCCCACTCCACGCCATTGGCATAGAGCGACCATGCACTGATCATCCGGGTATCTAGGAAATACAAGCCCATCGCCGTTGGCCAGGCAATCTGCCCGTCCGGCTGGGTGATCAATACCGCGTCGCCCTGATGGATGGCCAGTTGCGGCGGGCCGACCTTGATCTCTAACGACATACCGCCTCCGGGCGTGGATGGACGCGACCATCGACGACCCGGAAGGGCTGTGCAAGATCAGTCCGGCTGGAAGGTCAGCGAGAGCCCGTTCATGCAATAGCGTTCGCCGGTCGGCTGCGGGCCGTCCGGGAAGACGTGGCCGAGGTGGCCGCCGCACTGGCTGCAATGCGCCTCGGTCCGCACCATGCCCAGGCTGCGGTCCGTCGTGGTCTCGACGGCACCCTCGACCGGCTTGAAGAAGCTCGGCCAGCCACTACCGCTCTCGTACTTGGTGTCCGACGTGAAAAGGGCCTGGCCGCAACCGGCACAGGAGAACAGGCCGGTGCGCTTCTCGTAGTTGAACGGGCTGCTACCGGGGCGCTCCGTGCCATGTTGCCGCAGGACGCGGAACTGCTCGGGCGAGAGAGCCTGCTTCCACTCGGTGTCCGATCGGTCGACCGGGAAGTCCTTCTGCTCCGCCGCCTCAGCCTTGCTTGCACCGCCAAACCAGTTCGCCATGTCGTCTCTCCTCCAGAGGCATGTGACATGGGATGGTCACGAGCCTGACGCAACTCTCCGCGCGGCCAGGTCGTTCGGAGGGTCGCCACATTAGTGAATGATGGCGAAAAACGAGGAGCTAGTTATGCCGAAGACCAGTCACCACGAAGCTGCCGAGCACCACGAGACAGCCGCCAAGGCCCATCGTACGGCCGCGGAACACCATGATAAGGGCGGCCACGACGAGGGCCACGAGCACTCGACCAAGGCTCACGCTGCGTCCGCGAAGGCTCACGAGCACTCGACCAAG
>CAXTWC010000019.1:0-44908 GCA_964247805.1 uncultured Acetobacteraceae bacterium
CTCGCAAACCAGTGTTGCGGCTCGACGTAGGCGTAGGCGCAGCTCGCAAGGATGATAGCGGCGACGAGATACCACGGCCACGAGGTCCGAAACCTGGATCCCACGCCGGCAACGACAACCGCGCTGACGACGGCTATGATCAGTGCGTTGTTAGGGTTCATGCTTCGGGGTGCGCGACCGGAGGCGGGGATTGATTGTCATACACGCTGCCTCAGACATTCCGGCGTGATGTCTGCCTGTGTCTCGGCATCAAAAATCGTGACTCTGTCCCCAGCCCGCACATAGGCAAGAATTTGAGCGGCACTGACGTATTGCGCGGTCGTGACATCAAACATCCTCGCGCGCGCGTATCGCTTAACCAGGTGCTTCTTTGGTTTCGCTGCGAAGTTCGCCATGTCCCATGGTGCCACAACCAGGCGGATGCGGGAAAGGGCCGTGATTCAGCCACGTGCGGCAAGTGCGTGGAGGCTTGCGAGCCCTGACAGTCATCATACCAAAATTACGTGGAGGAACCCGGCGGTGACTGTGATCTTCTGCCAACGTGCCGAAAACTCTCAAAGTCCTTGTGGCCGAAGACGAATGGATCATCCGCTTAACATTTGCTGATTATTTGGCGGAAGCCGGATATGAGGTGGTTGAGGCGGGCACTGCTGAAGCTGCCCTCGCCATCCTGGAAAAAGACGCGGCGACGATCACCGCATTGATCACCGACGTGCGGCTTGGCGGCCGCATGGACGGCTTAGCATTGGCCCACCATACTGCCCTCCACTGGCCGTGGATCAAGCTGTTGGTGGTGTCGGCAGAAACACCAGTAAGGCTGGCCACTGCGCCAGCGACCTGCGGCGTGATGCGCAAGCCTGTCGATATGGCAGACGTCGTGGCCAAGGTTCAGACCTTGACTGGCAAGCCATGGTCCTCTCCGGCCTGATCCTCGCTCCCGCGATCGGCGGCGCAAGGTGCGGCGCTGAGCGGCCGGCGCAGTCATACCGGCGAGCATCGGAACGTGGTTGGAGGATCTTGCGGCGTTTCACCGCCCGCATCCGCCGCCGGCTCGGCGAGCGGGTTCTGGCATTTAGGCAGAGGCGGAAACGGGTTAGCGCGGGAGGAAACCAGCCCAATGCAGCACGCCAATAAGCGCGCCGCTGAGGGCAAGGAATAGCGTCATCAGGCCGCCGAAGATCAGGAACATTTGGCCGCCGCTTATCAGCTTGCTGTCCACCTTCGATCCAAGGCCAGACAAGCCAGACTCAACCAACCCCACGCGGTTGCCCAGTCCGTTCACAGCCTCTGCCACGAGCTTGGTCTCACCGGCGCTCCGGGCTGTATCTTCGCGCGTGGCGAGCGTGCTCAGGATCGCCTCAATGCGCACCGAGGAGTGCTCCAACTCTTTGAGAGATGCCTTAACGTCCTTCATGTCGGCTTCGAGGGCAGCCACGCGAGGTTCCATGCCAGGATCATGGGGCCCTGACCCGCCTCCCGCAACCGGCGGCGGCGGCGGCGGCGGGTTTGGCGGTAACGCGTCTAGCCGGATAGTGCCGCTACGTGTTCCGAAATCAAGCAGCTTGTCGGAAATACCGCCCATGCCGATCTTGTCTTCAATACGGGCTATGTACTGTATGGCTGTGGTGTTCCCCTTCAGTCCTAAGACAAACGCGCCCCACACTAAAGCTGGCGCTAGACCGTTATTTATTGCTGCGTAATACCCATCCGTCGCCTCGCCTGCGATCTCCCAGACATATACCTGATCGACGGAGGTGCCTTCGAGGTCTAAGGTTGTGGTGCCTGTCGGCAGGGCCGCCGTGCCTGATGCTGGCGTATCTGTTTCGTCCGGGTTCGGCATGGTGACAACATGCCGTCGGGTAAGCGGCAAGTCCATATGAACGCAGGACAGCCGCCGACCTTAGGGCGCGCAAGGTCAAGCTTTCGGCGAGAGGCGAACCACTACGGCTGCGGACTCTCCACAAGCGCCGGTCCCGCGGTCGCCAGCACGATCAGCTTGAAAAGCACCAGGCGGTGATCATCGGTCACCTCGACAGACCAGCCCTCGGTTTCCCACGCCTGCTCGGGCTTATTTGCGAGCAGTTGTCCCGCATACCTCGCTGCCTCTATCCGAGCCGCAGATACATCGGGCAATTCAGTGCCGTCCTCGTCCGGGATGAACTCGCCGTCGTGAATATGAAAATAGAACCTTGGCACTTCGTCGCTCCGCAAAAGGAGGGAGAAGCTGCGGATTGTGAGGAATCTACGCGCTGTCTTTGATTGTAAGTTGGATCACAAGGCCGTGTCGGCGTCGAAGTCAGCACAAAAAAGCCCCGCCCTGGCCCGGTGGGTCAAGGCGAGGCCCTGGAAATCGGAACGTCGCATCGGCGCCTCAGGCGGCGAGCACCGACGAGCCGGAGCTCGTCTGTCCTGCGGCCGCCAAATATTTC
Organism: uncultured Acetobacteraceae bacterium; assembly: GCA_964247805.1. Taxonomy (GTDB): domain Bacteria; phylum Pseudomonadota; class Alphaproteobacteria; order Acetobacterales; family Acetobacteraceae; genus LMUY01. Next base: position 2,430 of record CAXTWC010000019.1, read on the forward strand.
GCGCGTTAACCATTGGCAGATGCTGGTCGGTTAATCGTAAGCATCATCCATTTAGATGATGCGCGTTCATTCCGTTTGTGTATCTTTGGTTCATTCAAGCAGAGAGCCCGTAACGTCTAGCCTCACCTGAGCAAACGGCACCTGAGCAAGCGGCGGCGCTTCTTAACGTCGCCGCTTATTCAAGGGTGCTGGCCACCGGGGTGTGTCAAAACCGCGCCAGCATTCCAGCTTTCGGCGTCTGGACCCGCCCTCAATGGATTGAGACCGCGACGCTACAATGTGCTGGGGGTAGGGGGCAACTGACGAAAGGGAACATTTTTGAAACAGACAGGACTTAAACTCTCGATTTGCGTTCGCATTTGTTCGTCTGTCCGCATGGCCCTTGTCACCGCGCCATCATTTGACATAATAGCGTGTGACCCAATCAGCTTTTCAGCATCATGCGTTCTTTACGGTAATGCCGCTGCTCAGGCGCAGTCAGATCAACATTGACGCGTCGAAGCGGCTACTCGAAGCATCTTGGCAACCGCAACACACGATTTTCGCGACGACGACAGAGGGTCGCGAAGCCGTAGAAAGGTCAAGACGCCTGTTGGCGTATGTGGAGCAGGCATCCTTTAATCGTCTTCACCCAGATTGTCAGTGGGCAGCCTGTGCCAACGCAGACGATGCTGACCGGGCCGTCTTCAACAGCTAGAACCCGCGATCGGCGGGTTACTGAGTGAACCCGTACCCGGCCACCGTGGCGTTTCCGGCCGACAGGCTCATCGATACCGCTCCGGTCGACGGATAGATCTGGTAGGAACCGCCGGCACCGAAGCACATGGTGTCGCCGCCCGTCGCCATTCCGGCCGGCCCCTTCTGGTTCAAGCATAACTTCGCCGACGGCACGCTCAACGTCGAGGCATCCGTCCAGATGAACCCGCCAGCGGTTGCATGACCAGCAGCGATGACATTGACGGGAGCGCCGCTGGTGAGCGCGGTTTGGTCCAAAGAGACTAGCGTGCGGACGCCCTGGGTGGTCGGGTTCGGCATTGGCTGAGCAGAGGCAAGAGTTGGTAGCAGCGCGCCAGCAACCGCGACGAATGTAGCTCTCATGGTGTTTTCACCCAGATTGTCAGCGGACAGATCGCGCCAACGCAGACGATGCTGATCGGACCGTTCGTCACCAAGGCGGGCTCGTCGATCACAAGCTTCGACCCAGCCTCAATAGGCCAAGATCCCGGAGAGCATCCGCTCCCGCTGACTGCAGCCGTCCCGTGGTCGTTCCAGCACATGGTCGCGGTCCCGAGGTTGGCGAACCAGAGGCTGGATCTTGAGGTCACCGCCGTAAGTGCGGACGGCGTCGTCGGTACGTTCGTGGCGACGAAGCTGGCGTCTGACCACGGGCCAGTGCGAGAGACTGGCGCCACTGGCGCGGGCATGGGCGTTGCCTGCGCAAAAGCCGCCGCGGGGAGCAGCGCCAAAGCAACAGCCAAGGCAGCGCTTCCCAAGCGGTGAATCTGATGCATCAGTATACATCCACGCTGATGATGGCGGTCGGAACAGGCGGCGAAGACTGACCATTGTAGTTTGCCGCGTAAAATACGCTGACCCCTTGGGTGGACGGTCCGGGGCAGCGGTAAACAAAGCTGGTGGCGGTGGTATAGCCGCTACCATTCTGCAGATGAATGCCTCGGCCGATGCCCGTGGTGACGTTGCCGAAGCCAGCTGGTGCGACCGCAGTGGGGACCGTCGGCGCTCCCGGATCAGTCCAGGCAACGAAAAAATCTCCAAAGCTGTTACTGAACGTAATGTCGCAGCCGTTCACGATGGCCCCGGCCGGGATTACCACCTGCCCGACACCGTTCGTCAAAAGGATGTTTGTGAGGGTATTGTGGTTCTGCGAAACAGGCCGGATGAGGTAATCCGGCGGACGGGTAGACTGAGCCCGCACTCCGCACGACAGGCCCGCTGCGAGCACACCAGCAAATAATTGTTTCACGCGCATGAGCTTTCTCCTCGCAAACAATGATTGCCGACTGGCTACTTTGCCCAGAAGCACGAGCCGGTGACCGGAGCAGTGCTTATCATCCAAAGCTGAACTGCGGGCGCTCCGGCAAACGAAAGAACGCCGCCGGGGTAGAGCGCAAATACCATGCCTCCCACCGTAGGCGTCAGACCCGCGCTGGATCCCCACTCATAGTACACCGAAGACCCGTTCGCTCCGACGGCAGGCATCGCAAAGCCTCCGCCTCCACGACCCGTGCCGTTGGCTGTGCTGTCGAGGATGAGCGTCGGAGTGGTGCCGACCGTGCTGGTGGTGCATGCGCCGACGGCTGACACCGGGCTCACGATGATCGGGAAAGGCAAGGAGCTGGGTAATCCCTGCGCGACGGCTGCCATCGGCGCAGCCGCCAGAAACCCGGCCAGCAGGTAAGAAGGGCGCATAGAAAACTCCGAGGGTTGAATTTCCCGTTCCGAACAAATCAGGAAGGCGGACAGCTCCAGCGGGGCTCCTGCCGCGCAGATGCCTCGTGGATCACGCCGCCAAGGCCCAGTTCGTGCCATTGAACGTGAAGACCAGGTCCGCAGCCGCAGCCGCGTTCGTGGACAGGGTGTTGCCGCTTGCAGCGTCGACCACGGTCAACGCATTGGCATAGGTGCCCGACTGACGACGGACCCGCACCACGGCACCAGCCTTGGGCGCAAGGCTTGATCCAGTACCGCTAGGCTTGCGCTTGTTGGACAGGGTGAGCGTGGCAGCCGCGGCCAGCGAGGCAGGCACGAAGATCGTCGCATCCTCATGCTGGCCGTAAAGCGTCAGACTCGCCAGCATGGTGAACTGCGCCCCGGCTGTCCGGGACAGAAGCTGATCGCTGTAGAACTCGCGGAACTGTCCAAGAATGCTCATCGGCGGCGAAGCGATCACGGGATCCAGGGTGAACTCGGCCGCGTTGCCGGACCCGTTGTCGTTCATAGTCAGGTGCTTGATCGAAACAACGGGCTGCGTGTCGTTGCCATTGTTGTTCGCACCGGAAATCAGCTGAACCGGAGTGATCGCCTCGGACCCGCTGCTGAACTTGATGATGGTGTTGTCCATCTTCACCTGCTCGCTATAGCCAGCAACGGTCACAATGGTGGCGCCCGTGGTCCCGCTCGACGTCTTCATGTCCAGGATTTCTGTGCCCATGAAGTGGACCTCGCCGCCAAGCACCCAGATAAGGCGCGGAGAACCGGTTCCGGACAGCACGCAGCCCTCGAAGTGTGTACCGATGAAGGTCATGTTGGTCATGTTCCAAGCCAACAGCACCGCCTGCGTCTCGCCTAGCCATTCGAGATTGGTGCGGATCCACACGTCGTCGGATCGCTGGATCGAGCCGTTGCCGAGCTGCAGGCCGTAGCTGGTCAGGGCGTTGGCCGAAGACGCGCCCGATCCGTTGTGCATGTAGATGTCTTCGTGGACGTCGCCGGTGCCACCCAGTTCCTTCGAGAAGAAGGTGGCGGTGGCTCCATTGATCTGCAGGCGGCGGAACCGGTTCTGGAACATGAAGCCGCTGCCGGTCGAGTAGCAGCGGATGCCATAGGTGGGCGCGTTGACCAGGGCCCCTGCCGTGGCGGTCCCGATCTGAATATCCTCCAGCGCGGAGGTGTACGTCGGACCCATCGAAATCCCGTTGCAGTTGGCCGCGCCACCCTGCGAGACGCCGTATTGCAACGTCAGGCCGGCTATCTTGCAGTTGACCACCTGGGCCGCGCCCGTCAGATCACCGATGGTCAGGATCGGACTGCCGATGCCGTAGTTGATGATCTGGCTGCGCAGGTCGCCGTGCATGGAAAACCCGTTGGTGCCGCCAGGGACCAGCAGCGATCCGTTGGTCTCGTAAACCCCAGGCTCAATCTCCAGGAACTTGCCGAGACTGATGGCCTTGGATATTGCCGCATTCAGGGCCGCAGTGGTCGCCGTGCGAACCGACCCGCTCTGGCCGGCGCCGACGATGCTGCCCATGCCCGAGACGGCCCGTGCAGCCGAGACAAACCCGCGCAGGATCGCTGGCGCACCTAAGCCCGACACGTTGGTCAGGTCGTCAAACTGAGCCGAGGCGGCGCCTAAAATGGGGCTGCTGGCGTCGAGCGCTGTGCCAGGTGTGGACGACAGCACCGTGGTGAGGGGCGTCGTTGCTTTGCCGCTGGGCAGACTGCCGCCGCCAATCGAGGGCGAGCGGAAAAGGTCCGGCCGTCCGAACGGTACGGCGATCACGGCGCCACCTCGCCCGTGATCGTCGCTGTGCTGGTGCCTGTCGTACCGTCCGACGTACACCAAAGCGGCTGCTGCGGCACATAACCCGGTGGTGTGAACTCCTCGGAAGACGGAAGTCCCAAGGCGTTGCCGAACGGAGCCAGCGGGAACGACCCGACCTTGTTCGGAGCAGGCGCGGGGTCAAAGCGGCTGCACCAAGCAACCCCCGATGACCCGACGTTAACTAGCCGCTCATAGACCCGAAGGTTTGGTGGGCCGGCTTGTGGGATCACTTGAACGACCGAGCCGGCCGTGAGCGTCTGGGACACGTTTGCTGCATAGGCCGCGAGCGTCAGGCCAAGCGGCAGCACGGCCGCAACGATAGCAGTCTTGAATCGCATAGTAATGTTTCCTGAGGTGTGGACTCTAGAAGCGGACCGCCGACCGAGCCCCACCGGCCCGGCGAGCCGGTGTTTCGGCGCTTGCTCGTCTCCGAAAATCAGGGCGCCGTGACGTCGCCGCTGACGGTCAAGCTGACTAGGATGTTATTGGTCAGGTTTGCCGTGGTGATCGGCTGTGAGATTGCGGCCGTAGGGCCGTTGCCGCTCTCGACAAGCTCGACCGCGTTGTGGGTCGAGTCGTAGACCGCGCTCACCTGAGTGAAGTTTGCGTCGAGCTTGATGCCAATCGTCTCGCCCAGTGCAAACGCCTTCTGCGATCTTGCCGCCAGCGTGTAGGGCAGCGGAATGTAAAGCTGACCGCTCCCGGACACGGCAGTCGGGTTGAACTGCAAACTGAAGTCGAACTTGTACCCGCTGTCCGTGAGGGTCGCCCGTCCAGTTTGGGTCTGATAAGCGGCCGTCATGGTCCCGCTCACGATAGACGCTACCGGGGTGATCGGCGTCTCGGGCGCGCGGTTGGGGCCGTAGGTGCCTGCCGCAATCGTGGCGGGCGGAAGATAGGCCCATCCGCCGAAGTCGTTGCCCTGAGCGACGTTGCCCGGTGTGTCGCTGAAGAACTGGACAGCCACACCCGTGCTGCTACCGATCTGGGGCAACTTCATGCCTTGGAGGTCGAGCACGCCGGGCCCGACCTGGGCAATTAGCGGCGCCGTGAACGCCTGCCCCATCTGGTTGCCGTTGCCGCCGTAAGGCAGCGCGAACGGGTCGATCGACAAGGCGCGCAGGATCATCGTGCCGCCGGTCACCTCGGCAATGCCTTCCCACTCAATGATGCCGAACCGCGCTAGCGCCTCAATCTTGTACTGGCCGAACTGGGCATTCAGCACGTCGGTGTTCGCCGCATTAAAGCCAGATGGGTCGAGTGCCATCCCGGCCTGAGCGGAGGCAGCGGCGTCATCCATCTCGACCCGGATCTTATTGCCTGCATATGCCAGGGCGGCGCCATCCATGACCGAAGTGCGCGGCCGGACCTTCACGCGGACCGGACTTGTCGTGGCCTTACCGGCAGCATCGCGCCCGGTCGCGATGTTCAGTTCGAGCCAGCGATCGGCGGTATCAACTTTTAGGCGGATCATACGATGGCTCCTGACGAATGCTTTACGGGTAGGTCGCGACGGTATTCGTGAGCGTCACCGTGAGCAGCGGAACGCCGTTGGGATTTGCCGCGATTGCCGTGTAGTCGCGGGTTATCGCGTCCGGCGTCGTGATCGATGGCCCGGTCGGGCTAAAGTAGCAATTTGGATAGGTGAAGGTGAGCACGTTCACACCGCTCGTCAGGCTGTAGACAAACGACAGCGGCGTAGCAGCAGCAGCCACGGCATCCACGCCCTCGATGCCGGTGAAGCGCAGCGTGACAGAGGCGCCCCCGGTCGACTGGCCATAATCCAGGCTTTCCGCCCGGTTGTCGCCGCGAATGGTGATTGCCGCCTTCATGCTGTTGCTGAAATTGATGCTACCGGCCGTCACGCCAGCCAGCGCGGTCCCGCCAAGCAGCACTTGGCCGGACATCTGCATGAACCGCGTAAGCCCGGTCCCGATCAGCGGGTTTCCTGCCGCACTCGCTGCTACGGGGACGCCTTCGATCAGGCCCATCAGAGGGATCGTCGCTTCGCTCGCGCCGCTCGGCGTGGTCGTGATCGTGAAGCCGTCCGCTCTGACGCCGATGGGGTGATAGAACTTCGAGATCAGCGGAAACGCCTTCTCGAAGCTGTTGCTGAACATCGTTGAGTCGGCATCGCCCGAAATCCAGGTATGGACATACGGGCCACTGCCGGTCGTGACTGGCGCGCCGAAAATCATCTTCAGCCAGTGTCCAAACTGGTTGACGTCGATCGGCACCTTCGCGCTGCCCGAAACCGACTGCACGCCGTCGAGATACGGCTCCGTGGCGTCACGGCCCTCGTTTGCCGAGAGCACTTGGTCCTGCGTGAGCTTCTGGTCGCCCTTCAGTTCGAAGGAGGTGCACGCCAACTGGGTCCAGTTGCCGGTCGGCATCACGGCCTCAGTGACCTCCGGGGTGAAGTAGAGCTTGAAGTCTGCGCCGGTTGCGGGCTGCGGCGTCGAGCGAATGGTTGCCATTGATCAAACTCCTGCGAATTAGGCGAGGGCCGCCTGCATGCTGGCTTCGAGGACCGCGTCGGCGCTGGCAAACACGCCAGCAACATCAAGGCGTTTCTTCTCAGAAACCTGTTTGGCGAGGAAAAACAGCGCGACATAGCCGCGGTCGAGGAGTTGCTCGACCTTCTTATTTCGGTCAGCCGCCTTGATGCGCCCCGTCAGGATCTCAACGTTCTTTCCGCCGACGTAGAGCCGCACGCGAGATTTGTTGAAGCCGTTTCCGCGCTTCTTGAGGCCGTATCCTTGGCGCACCCGAAGGCACCAGAGCTTCAACCCCTTCCGCTTCGTGGGGATGACAGCGGCATCTTTCTTCGCCGCCATCATTTCTGCTGTGGTGACCCGCACCCCACCTCGGCTTCCGGCGCTTCGGCGGCCGCCGGCCGCGTTGAACGGAGTTGGCCAAGCGAGATACTTGCCACCGGCGGCCGATATCGGCTTCCCCTGCTCGAAGGCATCGATAATGTTCGGCGCGGCGGTCGAAATCAGAGCCGACGGTCGAAGAGTGAAGCCTCCGCCGGGCGGATACACGCGCAAACGCCATGCTTTCGCGATACCCTGGCCATTTCCCCTGAACCCGGCATTGGTGACCTGGCTGCGGAGCGTCGCCTGGATCTTTTCGCCGGCATCTTGCATCCCTCGCCGCACGGCGGCTGATGCCAGCAGCGTCTCGTGTTCCAGAATGGCCTTGATGTCGCCCGAAACCTTGACCGTGACGCGCATTGCGTCAGCCGGCGATGGTGGGAGCGGTGTAGGTCAGCGTCACGCCAAGCGAGGCGGTGAAAATTCGGGGCTCAGAAAACCCCCCTTTGCCCTCAGGCTGGTCGACGGACGCGTCGGAACTGGAGATTGACGTCCATTCCACCAATCCGCCCAGCGTCGGATCAGCTGTTACTACGCCCGCAACGCCTTGCATGGCGTTGTCCATGTCCGCTCGCGAATAAGCGTCGATGATGACCGGCACCTCGTGCGTGATCGCGTAGCAGAGCGGCGACATAATTGCGGTCCCGTCCGGTGACCCATCCTGGACTGTCACCAGCGCGCCTGTCCCGGCTTTCGGGATTGTGGCATCGGACCCATCGTCTCGTCGCACCGTGCCAAGCAGACTCTGCTTCAATCTGGCCGCCAGCGCGGCGAGGGCCGTCTCCCGCACGCTGGCCATTTATGTCGTCTGCCCATACAGCAGCCAGGCGTCCTTGCGTGTGTTGCTCCGGCTCACTCCGAAGATCTGGTACGTGACCGGGCCCACACTGATGCACGCGCCTTGCACGCCTTCGGTCCACTCGACTGGACGCTCCGGAATGGCCGACATGAGCACCTCGAACATCGTGGCATCCTCTCGGATGTGCGTGCCCGAGGGAGCGCCCTCCCATTCTAGAGACACCTCAATGACGCGCACCGGTAAGGACGCGCCATTGGGCAGGGTATAGACCGCTGCGACGGACAAGTTCGGGTCGTTGTGCAGGGCAGCGGCAGCTAGAGCGAAGGCGCTGGGCACTCTAGCTCTTGGCGATCGGGATACAGGCCGCCGGCCGCAGGTTGGCGAACAGCGGATTGGCCTGCAGCTCGAACACGGCCCGCTTGTCGGTGTTCTTCCGGTTCGGATCGTTCAGCAGGTAGTATGGCAGGCCATTGTCAGCGACCGCTTCCAGCGTGTCCGCCGGCGCGTTCAGTTTCTGAAACAAGCCCGGCACACCCGCCATGAAGGCCGCGGCACTATTGGTGGCGATGCTCACAAGGCCATCCGACGTACCGCGATAGTTCACCCAGGTAATGCCGGCGTACAGCATGGTGGTGAATGGCGTTGACAGCGAAATCGTCGCGGACGCATCGGTGCTTCCGAAGGCGCCGGTCTTGCGCGCCGCCGTAACCTCCGCCGAGGTGGTGACCGCGTCGAAGAAATTGTCGCCGCAGAGAACAATGATCCTTGCATCGGCTGGGATCGGGAAACCGTTCAGGGCAAGCGTCATGGCGCGCTTCAACGCAAGGGCAAAGGTCACGAAGTTCGCGGTCGTGGCGGACATCGTGGTGATTGGCAGCGTAATCGGGGTCGGTTGCGTGGTTCCCGTCCAGTCATAGTAGTCCCACAACACCGTCACGCCATCGGCGTCATACACACGACCCTGCACCAAGCCGAGCAAGATGTGCTCAATGGTCAGGTTCCACTGCATCTTCACGCCGACAGGTCCGTCGGTCCGCTCCAGCAGCAGGTTCTGGAGCGTCTGCGGGTTCATCGTACCACGAGCGCGGACACCAACAAGCTCGTCGGCGTTGACAGTGATCTCGCGAGCGAAGTGCATTGACCGAAGCATCTTGATGTCGCCCTTGACGTGCGCGATCTCGCTGGGCGGCGCGCCGGGCGGGCTGCTGGAGATCATCCGGATGCCGGATTGCACGTCCTCAAAGGCGGCGGAAAGCGTGGTCATGCCCTGATCGGGAGTCAGGTTCAGCGCAGACAACCACCCGGGAATGAATGGGAAGTTCTGGTTAACCAGGTTCGTCAGAGTGATGTTCGAAAACGCCGGATCGGTGGCGCTAAAGATGTTCAGCATCGTGTCCATGGTGTGGCTCCATCATGGTGCGGTGAAGCCTTGCCAAAGGGCACAAGATGGCGACCCGCGAGTGCGGGGGAGACGGCGCCGAAGCGCCGGTCAGGTGCGGACGATGACGCCCATGGTTGCCAGGGTGGCGATCGCCGCGGTCTGCTGGGCCGTAGTGATTCCGGTGGGCCAGGTCAGGCAGAGGCCGTTCACCTCCGTCAGACGAACGTTGATCGTCGCGGAGGTGTCCGCGAGGGTGGCGTCCGTCCGTCCATAGAGGATTGCCGCCGGGGTCTGACTACCGTCGGTTGCGGCCGGCGCAAGTTGGGTCAGCTTGTTGGAGGCGGTGATCTTCCCCATCACGGTGCCGGGCGGATACGTAGCGGTCGCGCCCTGGGCGACTATGCCGACTTCGCGGGACTGGGTCGTGACCTCCGAAACAAGGTGCTCGCCCGCGCGCATTGGCTCGGTGAAAACAGTGGTGACCATCGGCTACTCCTTGGTTGTGCGGGCCAACGGCGCCGCGGTGGCGGGATCAGTGCTGGGTGCGAGCCGCCTGCGAGCGCGCGTTTATCTCGCGGCTGGAGAGCGGGGCCTGCGGCGTGCCGGGCTGTGCGGACGGCTGTGGCTGGGCCGTGTCGATGTGCGGTTCGGCACCCGCCTTGGCTGCGAACGCCATGGCCCGGAAGGTCTCCAGGCCGACACCGTCGGCGATGGCCGGCCCGGCCATGTCGATCTGCTTCATGCTCGTGGCGATCTGCAGGATGTTGCGGGCTCGCTCGATGTCGGCGTTCACATCTGTCATCGACAAGCCCGCCTCCAGCAGGCGGGTCGTCATCTGCGGGAAGCCCGCAGCCTGACACGCGCGAGCCACGGCAACCGGCTCGGCCGGCGTGTAGCCGGGCGAGCCCGGCGTGTTCGGACGGCTGGTGTCCGGCACGTCCACCGGCAGCGCGCCGGGCAGCCCGTCGCCAACGTGCGGAGGTGCGGGAACCGGCGTCGGCACGACTACGGCGGGTTGCGGCGTGTCGGCCGGCACCGGAGGAACGACGGGGGGGATCACGGGCGGCAGGGTCGTGTCGGGAGCGTCAACCATGAGTGGGTCCTTTCGAATCGCGCCCCTCATGGACGCGGATAGCGACGCGCGCATGCGCGCCGGCATGTTGGGCAGGCGGTCGAGATCAAGGCTTGCGGCCATCTGCAGAGGCCGCTCGACCTGGTCGGCGAAGCCGAGCGCGACCGCCTCGTCGGCGCCCATGAACGTCTCGGCCGACATCATCGCGGTCACGACCGGCACTGGCTGACCACTGCGAGCGGAGTAGGTCTGTGCTGCTACGGCCTGCATGTGGTCGAGCAGATCGGTCATCGATCGCATGTCATTGGGGCCGCCGATCGCCACGCCCGACGGATTGTGGATCATCATGTAGCTATTCTCGGGCATGATGATCGTGGTACCGGCCATCGCCACGATCGAGGCCATGCTCGCGGCCATGCCTTCGACGGTGACCGTCTTCTGCGAAGCGGGATGGCGAGCCAGCACGTTGAAGATTGCCCAGCCGTCGATCACGCTGCCGCCGATGCTGCTGATGCGGATGTCGAGAGTGTCGACAGGGCCTGCCGAAGCCAACGCCTGGGTCACGCCGAGAGCGGTGATGTCGTACCCGATCTCGCCGTACATCAGCAGCGTCGCCGTGCCGCCGGCAGCTTTGCATCGGACCGTGCCTGCCTTGTCGGCTGGCCGCAGACGCGCTGCGTCGGCGTCAGACAGCGGCACTGCCCGGTGTGTATTGGATCGCGGCATGCCTATTGCTCCGGTTGCTGCGCCGAGTTGTCACTTGGCGGCGGGAACTTCGAGTTGGCGGCGACCGCACCGTCGAGGGCGGCACTGAAGTTAAGCCCTAGCTTCTGCTCGCGCCGCTGGTCGGCGGCATACTGCTCGTCCACCTGCTCGGGGTTGTCGCCTCGAGCTGCGATAGCTGCGCTGCGGGATTGCAGGCCGATGGCGATCTCCGTTTGGGTCGCCGCAATGTCCTGCGCTGGGTTGATGTAATCCCAGCGATCGGGCGCCCACGTAACCCGGCGCAAGTCGGCATCGGAGAGCGAGGTCGGCGGCTTGATCACGCCGGCAGAGACCGCATAGCTGACGAAGCGCTGCCACACCGGTTCGTTGAACTGCGTGCAGACCAGGTTGTATTGCCAGGCACTCGCCTGCCGCTTGAAGGTGTTGAACTGAGCGCGAAACGTCCGGTCGTTGGCGCTGGTCCAGTCCCCGGTCAGTTCCTGATACAACACGCCGGCAGCGGCCGAGACGGCGCGATAGTTCGCCCGGAGGAATGGATCAAACGATGCGCCGACGTCGGCCGGCGCGTTGAATTTCACATCCTGGCCGGCGTTGAGCACGTTGAAGGCGCCAGGCTCCATGGCGATGTCCGGTATCCCGTCCGCGCCTACAGACACGCCGCCCAGACCAGTCATCTCGCCGAGAGTGGGGTTTTCTTCGTCCTTTTGCAGCAGGAACCCGACCATCACCGCGGCGGCCTGCTTCCGCACAAGCTCGGCGTCCATGTAGTCGTTGATCTGGTGCAGCGTGGTCATGGCCGCGGCCAGCCACGGCAACCCGCGCAGCTGCCCGATATCGTCGGTTGCGTTGTAAAGGTGGCAGATGTCAGCCGCGTCGACACGAAGCGGCTCCATGTTGACCGACTGCCCCGGCGGCATCAGGTCACCAGGATGCTGGGCGTACATCCAGTAGGCGACGCGTGCCGAAATCGCATCCCTCTCGATGCCTTGGAGCACGTTGTTGGTGCCGTTCGGCTCCGACCAATTCAGCGGAACCTGCTCGGCCGGGATCATCTGGATCTGCAGCGGCACTACAAGCCCGTCGGAGATGCGACGGGTCCGCAAGCGTGCGAACGTCTCACCGCCGGCCACCATGCCGATGACGGCCTGATACTGCTGCCCATAGAAGTCGAGCACACCATCGGCATCCGACTGCTTCGTCCAATCATCCCAGGCCCGCATCAGTTGGGACCGGATCTGGTCGTCAGGACACTGCGACTGCGGCCGGATGCCTGCGCCGACGATGTGGGTCGCGAGCAGGTCCATGGCCCGCTTGGCAATCGGGTTGTTGCGCCGCATGTCGCGCGACCGGCGCAACAGTTCCGGCGCGCTGGCACCAACAATTGCGTTTGGACCAGAGCCGGTAGGCCGCCACCGGGTAAACCGACCGGCGCGGGTTGCGGCATTGAACGGCACCGTTCCGACCGGCGTTGCCCATGCGTCTATGGCGGCAGACATCGAAGCCTTGAACCGGCTTAGCAATCCGGGCCGACTAACCACTCGGCTCGACATCAGCGGCGACCGTTCCAATGCCTATCCGAGTATCCATTCCAAGGCCGCAGGCGAAAGCTCCGCACCGGTTGGCTCATGGGGTCGAGGGGCGCGGGCGACGCCTCTCCAATCAGGCGGTCCAAGAACTGAAGCTGCGCGGCAATCTCGGCGTCGGTGCGGTACGTCACCATAGACCCGTCTGCGAACCGAGTAGACAGAGTGCCCGACACACGCGTCTGCACAAGCGCAAGCTTTGCGGCCTGCAACTGGGCCAGCGTCATCGCCGCGAAACTCGAACCGCTCATCGGCGAACCCTTCCAACGAACGAAGATCGAATGACCCGAGATGGCGGCGGCAGCGGCGCAGCGATCGGCACGGGTGTCGGCTCAGCCGCGTCGACTTGGATGCGCACGTTCTCTTCGAACCGAGCGAAAGCAGCCTCGCGCATGCGGTCCCAACCCCGCATAGCGGCCAAGCCGCGCGCGTAGTTGGCGCAGTCGAGCGCCTCGTTTCGCCGCCCTTGGATCACCTGCCACGACTGCCGTATCCGGTTGCCCCTCGTGGTGGTCAGTTCCTCCGACGTGAGCTGGCGGACGACCTCCTGCAGCACGTCGTTGGGTAGGTGGACGAACCCGGCCGGGAATGGCTCGTCGCCCTCGGGGCGCCGGAGCGCTAACTGCGCCATCAGTTCCTTTTTGCAGAACGAGACGCCGACCTTTAGCGTCTTCAGTCCTCGCCGAAGCCGCTTGCCGGCGCTGTCCGCGTCCTTTGCGCCTACCCCGAGGTATGGCGCGCCGTAGCTATCCTGGCCATCGACTGCGTGCACGTTCCCGCGGCCGGCCTGCGATCGGACGAAGGCATACACGTCGGCAGTGAAGCCGCTGCTATCGATTCCCCACTGGTCGACCCTCAACTCGCCGCCATCGACGTGTGGCCAGGTCTCGTCGAACATGGCTTCCAGCGCCGCCCAGACCCCGGGCTGCGTGATCGCGCCGGGCAGGACACGGTGCTCAATCAGCCAGCGCTGGCGGCCGCGGCCGAATCCCCAGATCCCGACCTCAATGCGGTCCTTCTGAATGTCAACGCCGCCTTGGAGAAACAGCGCCCCGGCAGGAACGGTCCCGCTCTGGTAGCTGTCACGCCGATTGTAGACGTCGTCCCACTCGGGCGCGTCCTCGGCCTCTTTCCAGGTGCGAGCGAGCTGCGTGTTCCAAAATGTCTTCTTCGCCTCAATGCCTTGGCGGCACGCTCGCAACCACTTCTTGGCCAAGTCGCGCAGCGACTGCTTCGGCGCGTACAGCTTCGACACCTGAAAGCCGGCGTGTTCGTTCGTCACGGCTTGGTCGCCACAGATCCGGCAAAGAACCCGGCCCGCATCGTCCCATTGTTCGGCTTGCTGCCGCTCACCGCAGCATTCGAAGGGCTTGGTCTGCCGCCACCACATCCGACGCAGAGAGGTCAGGCGATCGGCTTCCGTCCATCCGACACCGCACTCCGTGCAGTAATACCGCGCCGTCTCCAACTTTGGCTGGCCCGAGGTCGTCTTGTCCCAGCGGACCTGTTCCCACTCCAAGATCTGCTTGGCGTGGCAATGCGGGCAGGCGACGAAGGCTCGGCGCTGGTCGCTCTCCTGGTAGGACGCGTCAATGTTGCTCCGACCGGCGATAGTCGGGCTGCACGCGTCGATCGTCAGGCTGGAGGCTGCGAACTCGGCCTGGCGCTCGCGGGCCAGGTCCATCGGCGGGCCCTCGTTGCCGGAGGACGCCGGGTACTTGTCAGTCTCGTCGCACAGCAGAACTCGGATCGGCCGCATGGCCAGGTTGGTCGGGCTGTTCGCGCCGACCATGGTCACATGGCCGCCAGGGAACTGCTTATGCGTCATCGTATTGCCCGCGTCCCGGGCATGTGAGGTGAAGATCGGCCGAAGCACTTTCGTGTCCCGGATCATCGGGGCCAGCCGGTCCTTTGAAAATGTTTCGGCTGCCTTGTCGTTCGGCTGCACCACAAGGATCGGGCAGGGATCGAGGTGGATGAAGTAAGCCAGCACGTTCTCGACGAAGGTGGTTTTCAGCAGCTGGGTGCAAGCCTCCAGCGTGATGTGCTGCACGCCGGGTTCGGTCACAGCCATCATCGGGCCGCGGGCGGCCTCGACGCGCGATACCAGGAACCGTCCGCCGTTACTCGACTCCTTGCTCAGGTAGCGGAACCGCTCGGCCCAATCGACCAGCGAAATACGCGGTGGCGGCGTCTGGCCGCGGCGCCAAGCTAGATGAAGCTGCTCAACCTTCGCTTCGGTCGTAGACGGGGTCGAACTCAGGTTGCCCAAGCTCGGTGAGGTGCTGGTGGACATGGACGTTCAGCACCTCGGTGAGTCGCCTTGCCTCCACTCCAAGTTCGGCTGCCGCGATCACCGCAACACGTCCGACCCATCCGGCCCAAGCATCCCGGTTGTCCCGCGCTGCCTTGAAGAAAGCATCCTGGGCGGCCTGCAGCGGGATCAGCAGGCCGGCCTTCCGTTGGCCGTCGAGCATGTGCTTCAGGGCGAGGCCGTTTTCCTTGATCCGTTCGGCATCAGCGTAGTCGCGGAACCTGCCGCTCAAGACGTCGCGGATGAAGGTGTCCGCCGTGGCAACGAGATCGTCTGGCACCAGCTCGCCCGCAGGCGCAGGAGGTGGCGTCGCACGCGACACTGAGCCGGTTGGACCTGCAGCGGCGCCCGTGGCCGTCCCGATGTCCGCAGGGGCATCAGGTGTGTCCGCAGTGTCCGCATTCGGCGCTGACTTGTCCGCGCGGTGCATCGCGCTCTTGCGCCATGGCGTTCCGACCAACGCGGGGTCGAGCTTTCCGTCGGAAAGAGCCAAGAGACGGCCATTTCCGATCGCGCGACGCACCAGCTTCTCATTACAGCCGTCGCGGGTGGCAAATTCGCGAATTGAGATGCCAAGAACAGGTGCGGACACCAAATACACCCCTCCGGCTAGCGTTTTTGGGGGCCCTGGCCACCCGTGTTAGCCCAAAAGGGCCAGGGGCCCCCTGTTGCTGGAATGTCACACTACGGACATTCCGGTTGTGTTCGGTCGTAGTCGGTTTCGTGATCGAGCGGCGCCTGCCCAGAATCGCAGATCGACAAGCGTTACGGCGCAGTCTCAGCGGTGATCAACGCAGGGACTTGGTCGGCTGTGCACCACAAAGGCAATTGCGGGATGTAAGCGGGAAGCCGAAACTCTTCGACGGCCGCGTAGCCCCAGGAGTTGTTGTGTGGTGCGATCGGAAACGAGCCAGGCTTCTTGGGAGCGGGCGATTGGTCGTAGCGGCTGCACCACGCCGTACCGTTTATGCCCTCGAGCCCTACGTTGGCGATACGCTCCCACACGCGGGGACTGATTTGGGCTGGGGGAAGGACTTGAGTGATGACCCCAGGCGTAAGCGTCAGAGACTGATCGGCGGCGGTGGCTGTATGCACGATGCCTACAAGGCAAAATGCAAAAAGCGCTGCGGTGACTTTCATAGCACTGACCTCTGACCAGATCATCGCCGATCGTCCGGCGTGACGTCTGCGCACTGACCTTCGATTACCGGACCACCGGCCACGGCTTCCAGCGCAGCAGATCGTGCGCCATCGACGGCACTCTGAACCGGGGTTAGCCATTCCCACAGGGCGCGTCCGATCGCAGCCAAAACCGCCCGCAGCATTGAGTCCCAGAAACACGAACGGCGCCACCTTGCGGGAGCGCCGTGATTACCGGGCACAGTTTCGGCCCCGGAGGCCCAAGAAATGGCCGAAAAACGGATAATGTGGAAGTTACAAATTCTTCCACTTTACCGACGCATTACATTGGCGGGTCGAGGCAGTCGCACCCTGCGCTGATTCGCACCGGCTACGATCATGTCGATAGCCTGCGCGTGCCAGAGCTGCACGGCCTGGTGGTGGCAATGCAACGCGGTAGCGATCTTGCGCCAAGACCACACGTGCCTGTCGCGCACCGGGTGAACCAGCGCTCGCATCCACACGATCCGGCGGTGCGTGATCCTGCAGTCAGGTATGACCGTGATCCAAGTGAACGCCTCGTCCATCCGTGTGATCGCCTGGGGCGATGGCACCGGTGGGCGGATGTCAACCTCGCCGTAACCGTAAGCCTCAATCGCAGCGTGAACGATCGCTGGCCAGCTGGAGCCGGATGAGGCTGGCACTAGGTGCCGGTTCGGCAGCGCCAGCAACGTCCGGCCAGCCTCCTCGAGCCGCGCGATCACAGTCTCGGCGTCAAGCGCCATTATGACTTCTCTCCCGTCTGAACAATGGACCACACCGGCACGGCGATCGGCTGACTGCGGCGAACCGCTGTGAGGATTGACCCGGTCCGCGTGCGCAGCTTTGCTGCTGCGTGAGTGATCTCGACGATACGGTGCCCATCGAGACAGAAAGCCAAGCCAGCGCACCACAGTGCCCCGTAGGGTGCATCTGGGTGACACCCAAAGAGATCGAGCGTCGTCCACCCGGCAGCAGCAAATGCAGGACCGTGACGGAACATGATCGCATCGGCATCCCTCTGCAGGTCGAGCCACGCACGCTCGGGATAGCCGGCTGGCGCCAGTGCCATTCGGAGCCGTGCTACGCCAGAAATCCATTCGGCCGGGCAGTCTGGCGAATAGTCGGGGAAAACTGGGTCGATTGTTCCGACTGTTCCGACCAAATGGGCAGCTTGTTCCGACCCGTCATAACCGGTAACGCATTGATTTGATTTAATGTTCCGATCGTTCCGACTGTTCCGACCAAATGTTTTGAGGTCTGGTCCGAAATCGCATTCCTCCGAACCTTCGTACTCGTGACGAGAGAGAGAGTCAGAGAGAATGGTTTTGGCAGCGTCGGCCCTCAGCCGATCCGCCATCTCGCGCATCGAAATGCGTTTTTTGGCCACCCTTCCGACAAACAGGTCGGAACGGTCGGAACGGTCGGAACATCGTTGATTTTGTTCATCAATACCTGTTCCGACCATCTGTCCCACGGTCGGATCAGTCGGAACAACGGCCACATGCGACGGTGTCGACATCATGCTTCCTGCTCGCTGTTCTCGTTGGACGTGGACTTCGCGTCTTCGATCCCGAGCAACTCGGGGCTGACGACGAAGTAGCGACTGCTACCCAAACCAGGGATGCGGACCCGCTTCTGTAGGTTTTTGCCCTCGCCGGGGATGACGAACCCCTTGTCGATGAGCGTGCGCGCCGTCTCGGTCGGATCGATCCCGGCTTTCGCGCAGACTTCCTTCCACACCTCGGGCGGAATGACGTACTCGCTGCGCCCATCTGGCTGGAGCATTCGCCACCCGGCTCGATTGATCACCACGCGTTCGACCGCCGTGTCGTCCCAGATGCCTTTCTCCTTCTTGAGCACCACAAAGCGGGACGCGCCGTTTTCCAACAGGAACAGCCTAATTGTGCGAACCTGGACGGTCTCTTCGGATGAAGCCGCGCTACCCCGTCGGGAAAGCCAGAGCTTCATCATCGCCGCGCACGCCTCGTAGGCGTCGTTCTCTTCCCACGGCAGGATGTCCCAGCCGATCGCCATCTCGCCGGCCAGGGCGGACATGGCAAAGCGCCGGGCAACGTCTTTGATCTGCTGATCGGCGTCGGCTGGAAGAAGGTGCTCGAACTTGGTCCGCATGGCGGCGAAGGCTTCCACGATAGACCGTTCGTCCTGCTCGCGCTCGGCGACAAGCACGTCGAGGAAGGCGCGGCCGGCTGTCCCGTAATGGCGGGACAGCGCTTCGTACAGCGCGCGCATGAGGGCTTGGGTGTTGGTGTGCCCGTGCAGATCCGGCCAGGAACCGGACTGCGATACCGGCACTGATGGCAGCCTCACATCCGCGCCAGCCGGAACCACTTGATTGGCCTTCGCGACGATAGAGGCGACGTCAAGCTCACCGGTTGACACGACGATCAGGCGCCACACCTTGCGCGCCCTGGCGGATGTATCCCTGCTGAGACGCCCCTTCCCGCTTTCGTTCGCCAACATGTACGTGGCGGCGACCACCTCGCGCGGATCCGCTTGGTGCATTTCGTCCAATGCGAGCAGTCCGTCGTTGCTCTCCTCGGCCGCCGCCTCCATTCCATTGGCGGTGGTTCGCCAGTCCCGCAACCCGCCACCCTTCTTCGGGCGGTTCCAGAGAGACACGGCGCAGCTGAGCGCCAAAGTCTTGCCCTCTTTGCTTTTGCCGTGCAGATGAAAGCCCCCGCTGGGCTCACCGATCACGTCGAGCAGCGGACCGACGAAGCCACAGCAGATGCAAAACATGGCTAGGTGGTTTCCACTTGTCAGGGTGCCAACAGACGCCTGCCACGCTTCCAATGTGCCTACGGTCATCGACTGCACTGCGCCGTCAGCTGCACCCTTCAGCACCAGCCTCTCAGCCGTTTTTCCGACCGTCTCGCCGTCGGCTAGCACGTACGCGGAATGGCCATCCTGGCCGTGCACATGCCAGCCGGTTCGGGGAACGAGCGTCACGCGGTTGCCAGTCTTCACCCCGCTTAGGGCTTGGCGCAGCAGGGCTCGAGCTGCCGGCTCGGCCGCGATCACCAGGCCACGGTGAACGAGCGCGGCCTCCAGCTCGCCGGGGCCCACCATGAGCATGCTGTTCGGCATCGACCAGTTGTGCGGCTTGCTGTCTTGGTCGCGGAACCGAAGCCACAAGCCCCAGCTCTCACCGGCCGTGTCCCGCTCTGCGCCAAGGACTTCGATAGGAGCGCAAATCCACAGCAATCCCTGCTCGCCCATATCCGCGTAGAGTCCGTCGTCCTCCATCGTGAAACCGCCGGGCCAGCGGACGTGACCCGGCGCGGGCGGTGGGCGCTTTCGCTCAGCCGCGGCTGCAGCTTGGGCCCGCTTCGCCTTCTCCGTCTTGATGACCTTGTCGAGCGCCGTGACGCCCATACCGAGGCGAGATGCAGCAGACTTGCGCTGCACTTGGTACTCAACGCTGGGTAAATCGGCGAGCCACTTGATCTGCTCGTTGATTGAGTCCTGCTTTGCCTGCTGATCTTCGGACAGAAACTCGATCGGTTCGGCCACGAGCAACATGGCGGCAAGCTTGTCGACGGTGATGCCGGCCGGCATGTCGTCGGCGACATCCCAACCAGATGGCCACTCTGCTGGCACCGTCACGACCGCAAGCGAGGTCGCGCCGGCTTCGTTCAGCAGGGGGGCGATTTTCCCGGTGTGCTTGGAACCGGCAGCATCGTTGTCCTGCCAGATGATGACGACCCGGCCGGCAAGGGCTGACCAATCTGCCTTGTCACCGGCGCCGCTGCCGCCCTGCGAAGATACCGACACGAAAGTCGGGAACATCTCCGTCGCTGCGTCCGCAGCCTTCTCGCCTTCACAGATTACGACAGCTGCATCCGGCATCGCCGCCAGTCGGTCGAGGCCATACAGAGGAACCGGCAACATCGGACGTTTGAAGTGCCACCCGGTCCTCTCCGTGCGCTCACCTTTCCTCGTCCCAGATTTGATGTCCCATTCCCGCCGCCCAAACGAATAAGGCAGGACGTCCTTCTTCGGCTTCTCCCCAGGCTCGTCACTTGGCTTTTCGAAGCGGTAAGTGGCAAAGAGCGGCTGACCGTTGGCGCTACGGTAAACCCAATGCCTGACGGCTTTGCCCCACCCGGGAAACGAGACACGTGACGGTTCGGGCGGCTCGCTCGGCGCGGGCAGCGACACTTCCCAGACCTCAGGATCCGCCTTTGGTTGATCTCCATCGTCACGCCTAGGAAGCGGACCAAACGGATCATGGCCGTTGGCGCCGTTGAGCTTTCGACCTTCCCCACGGCGTGGAGAGTTGCCATCATCGCTTGGCGGCTCAACGTGATCACTCGGCACGGTCATCACCGACTTCGATGCCGAGCATCACCGCAAGCCGTCTCGCCGCTTCAACCTGCGTGATATCGAACAAGTAGGCTGCAAGAGATATCGCGTCGCCGCCTTTGGCTTCGGTCGCGAAATCTGCCCATCTGCCGCTATCGAGGTTGATCTTGAAGTTGCCCTCGTTCCGATCGCCACGCTTGGGATTGCGAACGGTATATTCGCGACCGAACATCTTGCCGCCTGGCACCCAGCGGTTGACCAAATCCGGCAGAGACCTGAGCGACGCCGCCTTGATGGCCTCAAAATCAATGCGCTGCTTTTTGGGTGGGCTGGTGCGGGGAAGGATCAAGCATGCCCCGCCTGCGCTGGGACGCCGAGTGGCCGCATGCCGGGGTAGACGTTCTCCATCGCCCGCTGAGCCGCCGCTTCGGCCGATGTCCGATCCGGCGCGCATTTCTCGCACAAGCCGAACATCATCCCGCCTTCTGGCTCTTCCACCCCGTATGGAACCGCAAGTGCAAAAGCGAATTGCCTAGGCTTTACAGACCTGGGGCAAAGACAACACCGAATACGTGTCCCGCGTGGCTGATCAGCGATCGACCTCCGAAACGTGTCCCAGGCTTGAACGATCAATTTAGCGTCGTAGTCGCCGTCGCGTCCTTGCTGGACCTTGTTGAGGTAATCCTCAGGCATTGATACGCAGTAGCGGACATAGCCAGCACCCGCTTTCTGGATATCTGCAGCGTGGGCGTCGACCTCATCGTTGTCTGTCGGAAATATTACCTCGTCCACCACGATGCCCTCGCCATACGTTCTGCAGCCTCTTTCATCACCAGCGCCCGCGGCTTTGGGTGCCACGTCAGCGAGTGCGCCGGCTTTGTCTGCTCGTCCGGATCTGGACCGGTAACCGCGTTCGCACGCGGGACCGGCGGGACCGTCTGCCATGGGCGGCTGAAGTTGTGGTTACGGTCCGGGTCGGCCTGGTCAGCCGCTCGAGCAGCCCGTCCGTCATCCTTCAAACGGATGATCCCAGCAGACGCAGCACCGCACCGCGAACGATGTCAGGGTGAATGCCGGCAGCCTCGCACCAGTCCTCCCGCGCGCTGGCCCAGTCGCCATCCGCGCTGGCGCAAAATTGGCGGGCCTCTTCGATGTCCCCAAACGTGAGTTGGTTCTGGCCAGGCTGGCAGGCTGCATCCTCAACCGCTTGGCGTAGAACCTCAGCGGCGAGCCGCCATTCTGGGTCTTTGCTGGCATCGGTCATTCAGTCTCGGCGGGCGGCTCGGACTTCGCTGCCGGGCCGAACACCATCTTCGGGAAGCCTTCGCCACTGCGCATGATGTCGTAGACCTTGAGCATTTTACACGGCGTACCGGTGATCCAGTTGTTCCACGCCAGGACGGTGTTAGCGGCAACGTCAATCGGTTTCAGTGGCCGCGACGAAGCGCGCGTTTCGCGAATGCGGATGTGGAGGCGGCTGGTTGCACAATCGTCGTCGGCTTTGCCGGAATCAGTTAGCCTCGCGAATTCCTCGACCTTTTCGAAAGGCAGATGTCGTCCGGCAATAACGAGCGCAAACAGGAACGGGGAGGCTCGCAACGCACTAAACTTGAAGGTCCGCGCCATGATGGCGATGCGCCCGAAGTTCTGATCTTCCTCAGTCATCCTCACTAAGTCGCCGGACTCGGCACCTGATGCGATCTTCTGCATGGTTCCACCGTCATAGTGATGAACCACGCGAGCGATGGCCGCTTGCATGGAGGGATACGGTCTGCCGGCGATTGCCAGGACGTGCCCTGCAGTACGCCGAGTACCGGTTCCTGTGGCCGAGAAGGCTTTGCGCTCTATGCCAAATCGGATGTCGAGCTGAGCTGGAATACCGGTTCGAACGATCGCCAAAAGCCTGTGCTGTCCGTCATTTAGCACCGCCTCGCGAGAGACAATGATTGGTTCACCCGTGAGTTCCCAGGCGTTGGCCTTCAGTAGCTCTTCGAACCGGATGACGTTCTTTTCGCTCTGCGGTCGATTGCCGGTGTTATAAGTCAGCAACCATTCAGCGAGTTGTGGCTCGACTAACCAGCTTGCCAAGCCGCGGACACCGGTGATTATTTCGAACAGTTCTCGCTGCGATTTTGGCGGGTCTGATAATCTTGCACCCGTCTCGCTTTCGACTACGCTAACGATGGGTCCAAGCGACTGCGCCGCCGACGTGCTGTTTGTCAGTTCGGTCTGGCCCGGCGTGGTAATCGGCTTGCCATCAGCGCCTGGTTTGATCCGAAATGGGTCTAACCCAAGCCCCCGACGCAGATTGTTAACTTGGTCGGGCCACGGCGGCCCACCCTGCACGAAATGGAACCCGACAAGGCGCGCCCACTCTTGGACGACCGACATGGGTTGGTCACCAGGCCGGTCTTCATGCACCTGCTGCGCGGCGGCTACGGACCGATGGCCGTCTCGGCTAACTGGTGCAATCGTCCCCACAGGTTTCCGAGTAGGCGGTGCCGTAATCTCGTATGCATCGAGGTTGCGCTGAAGCCGGGCGGTGTTGATAACCTCAAGCCAATTCGGACCGGGAGGAACATCGACCTTATTCTTCCTGGCCCAAGCATACGCCTCGTCGCCGGTAACCTTGTGACGCTGCAGCCGAACGCCGCCAGCCAGCAACTCCATCTTCGTATGCCGCGCGTCTGGATCAAGGCGTACATCGTCGCTCACGGGCGCCCTCCGCTGATCCAGCAACAAGCCACGTACGCGAACGCCATCAGGCTGGCGCAGAACAAACCGGTCATAGATCACCCGCTCGGTTGCGCCACCAGTCGTGCTTCGCGAGCGCGGCCGTCGCCCGGCGGAGCCACACGGCCGCACGCCACGCGGCGAAACGCCGCCCCAGCACCTTGAGGAGCGCCTTCAAGACGCGCGCTGTCCCAGCTTGGCCCGAAGGATCGCGGCCTCGGCATCCATGCGACGCAACCGATCTTCTATTTCGGCCTCCTGACGTTCCTGGATACGCAGCAACTCCCAAGCGAGAACCTGCCGCACCTCTCGGTCGACGTAGGCCCTGATGCGGCGCTCGCTGAAGCCGAGCAGGCGCGCCACCTCGGCGATCGCCGTCTTGCGGCCGCGCTGCTGCCGTGCGCGCACCGCATCGTGCACGTAGCCGGTTACGTCGTTCAGCGCTGCGTCAGCCGTCACGGTCGGCTCGCCCTTGGGTGAAAATCCCAAGCTCTTGGGTGATTTGCCCACGCGCATGGGTCACTCCTCTCTCATGTTCTGCCTTGTCGAGGGGCTGAACTGAGGAAGAGGAACGGAGCGTGAGAGCTAGGTCCGCGGCGGTGACGGGTGACACTGAGAACGGGGCCGGGCAGCCCCGGCCGCTGCGGATCTGGACCATCGTCGGAGCCTCGTGTTGCTGAGGCGCCGGCGATATCCGTTGGTCGTTCGCCTGGCCCGGTTCGACCGCGAACTGTCCGACGCGGCGCAACTGGTGACCTGGCTGATGGACGACGTCCGGGACGTGCGGCACGCGCTGACCGAGGCGGAGGACCGGGTGACGATCGTCCTGGCGGTTACAGGCGCGCTGGCCATGGCGGGTGGTGCGGAGGGGCAGGTGGTCGGCGACTGGATCATGTCGCTGACGAAGGATTTCGACCGGGAGGAGGCGGACGAACTCGGCACCGAGATCGTCGAGCAGATCATGCTGAACGCGGCCGACCCGGAGGGGGAGGCGTGATCCTGTGTTCGGGGATGCCGCCTTATAAACGATCCCGCACCGAACCTTGCGTCCTGCAAACGAGTCCGGCCATAGTCTTGCCATGGCAAAGCTGCCCGACAAACCGCCGCCACCCCCGCCTCCATCGCAGGATCGACGCATCCAGAAGCCGCCTGCGTTTGACGAGCGGCCCCGTGGATTGCCGCCTAGCCCTCCACCGCCACCACCCCCGCCACCACCACCCCCGCGGCCTAAGAAGCCTTGATCCAGGTGGACGCCGTGAATGCAATGACAGGAGCTACGGCAACCAAACCCCACGCGAGGGTGACCCAGAATACCAGACCGCCCAACGTCTTCGAGTTGCTGTCGATGCTGCGCTGGTACGCCTGTGCCAGCGCCTCCCGGTATTGCAGCTCGGTGCCGTAATTCCAGTTCTCGAGCTGCCCCAGGGTATAGCCGGGGAACGTCCAGCTTTTTGGCCGCAGAGCGATGGCGCAACAGATCGAGGCCAAGATCAGCGGGCTGCCGCTGATCAGAGCAATTTTGTGCCACTGCACTGTGGTGGACGCGATAGCCAGCGCGGTAAGGATCGGCGCCATCCAGCCCAGCATCGAACTGGCACGAGTTTCGATGGCTGTCAGATTTCCCGTTTGCGCTTGGAGGCGGGTCTCGCCAGACCGCATAGCTTCCGTGGCTCGCCACAGCCGAATACCATCGTCCCGCGCCCCAACAAAGTCGTCGCGAGCCTTCTCCTCTGGAGTGCTGTTCGAGTCGGCCATGATCTACCTCCAAGCCGCGGTGTGGCGACGCTACCTCCGACTGGCTGTTGCCGCACACACCGGAACGATTGCAGGGGTCGGAAAGTCCCGCCCCAGCCAGCCCAGTCGGCAGCCCACGCGGGATGGGCCGTTCCCGACGCATCACGCCGCCGCTCCAGCGACTCGGGCGCGCGGGTATGATGGACGGGCGTCAAGGGGACGTAAGGGAGAGAAATGATGGCCGACGCACCGATGAGCCGCGAGGATCTGATCTGGAAGCTGATGATTTCGGTCGCAGGTGCAGAAGGGAAGACATTTGGCGGTGGGGCGATAAAGCCCACCATCGACCGAGCTTATGTGCTGGACCTGCTGCACGTCATCGACATCAATTTGCAAGTTCCAGCTAAGTGAAAGACTAGCCATCACAGGCCCACCTGCGCCGGTTCGGCAGACGACCGAGTGGGTGGGGATCCCGAAGTAGGAGCCGAACCCACGGTGGTAGTGCAGCGGTTTTGTAAAGCGCTGCCATCGGTCGGCACATCGAAGAAGTCGTTAGGCGTCAGGTGCACCGGTGGGGCGAGACGGGCGGCGGCGGCGATGATCTCGGGGATGCGCTTTGATGGAACGCGTTTGGCGCGGCACCAATCGGAAATGGTCGATTGCCTTCTCCCTATGGCGCTTGCCAGGGATACCTGCGACCCGAACCGGTCAACAATCTCAGATATGCGGTTATGCTGCTGGGCCATTCCGGTTATAAATATCGGAATTTCCGTGTGGATGTCAAATCAGAACCGGTTAAGGAGACGTATGCGCTCCCCGACCGCTCTGGCGGCATCTCCGAACGAAGAATCTGGTAGGCGAATCGCCGAACGCCGCAAGGCTAAGGGCCTTAGTCAAGCGACTCTGGCCGAATTGGTTAAGGTATCTCAATCAACGCTGGCGGACTGGGAGCGGGGCAAGACAAGGCCACGGCCAGCTGCACTAGCACGACTAGCAGCAACGTTAGCTTGTCGCCCGGGCGAGCTAATCCCGGAACTTGAGCCAAACGGGTTTCAAATCCAATCTAGTTCTATGTCCCAGGATGAAGCGCAGGCGTTTTGGCAGTATCGATTGAATTATGACAGCGAAGAATACCTCTACTTAAGCTTATTTGATGAGGTTCACGCATTTCTATTCAAAATCTATAATCTGGCAGCCGATGATTTGGGAGAGGGATGGACGCTTGGCTCCGTGCGCGTGTCGCGAAACCGTCAAGCAGTTCTGGTGACCAAGCGCTTATGGGACCAGGCGAGAAGCAGTTCGGATGAGCGACCGCTTGCCGAGCGTGCCTGGGCAGAACTGCAATCCTGGCGGAAGTTCCTCAGCGACTTTCATGAGCTGGAGGTTCTTGCTGGCCGGACAACCGGAAAATCCGATTGACTTAACCGGTTTCTGGGTCATGATGCTCCACGCAACTCCGCTGGAGCCCGCTCGTGCTTCTCCCATCCTCGCCGACCCCGCCCGCTGACCTAACATCCCACGCCCTCCACATCCTCGCCCGCGCCACCATAACCGGCACCTTCCTCCTTGAGCTGCGTCCGATCCTGCGCACCATCGCCTGGCTGGCGGGGGCGTAGGCGGTGCAACCCCAGCTTAGCCAGCCTGACGTTGACAGGATGCCGCTTCCGATCTCGTCGATACGACGTGACGGTGGCACGCAGCCTCGAGCTACGCTCAACCTCAATTGGGTCGAGGAATACGGCCAGGACATGCTGGCCGGCGCCGAATTCCCGTCGCCAATCGTGGTATTCGACAAGACATACTACTGGCTGGCCGACGGCTTCCACCGGATCGAAGCCGCCCTGGCGATCGGGCGAACGGACATCGTGGTCGACGTCCGCCAGGGCACCCTGCGTGACGCGATCCTGCTTTCCCTCGGTGCTAATGGTAAGCACGGCCAGCGGCGCACGAACGACGACAAGCGCCGCGCCGTGCAAACCATGCTGGACGACGCCGAGTGGTCCAGGTGGTCTGACCGGGAGATTGCTCGCCAGTGTGGCGTGTCCGACCCGTTCGTCGGCAAGCTCCGTCCGAAGCAGCCCGCATCTGCTAACCGTTTGCAGATAGCGGCGTCGGATGGCCGGCTCGTGCAGCGCAACGGCACGACCTACACGCAGCGGGCGAAGACCCCGAAGGCCGCTCCGCAGGCAGCGCAAGTTGCCAAGGACCTCGGCATCACCGAGGCCGATCTCGCCAAAGGCGACTTCATCATGCGCAACAGCGGCCCCGAACTGCGTCGGGCAATAGCGCAAGCAACCGTGCCTAACATAACCGTCGCGCACGAAATTGCCGCCCTGCCGCCAAAGGAACAGGCGGCGAAGGTTGCCTCTCTTTCAAGGCCGACGTTTGATCGGGAGGCTGCCGACCTCCGCGTGGCAGCCATGACGGCCGTAAGCACGGTCGCTGACCTGCCGAGCCCGCGTTCGGTCATGGACGCTTCGAACAAACATTTTGGGCGTGGCGTGCTGCCGGACGCTGTCGAGCGCGCCGCGGCATGGCTGACCGAGTTCGCTGCGCTCTACCGGCGCGAGGAGCCGCTCCGGGTCCAGAGGGTTCACGACTGGGTTCAATCCACGGGAGCAAATCATGTCGCTGCTGAATGACATCATCCGCCGGGTCGCCGATGACCACGACGGACTAAGCGTGGTGATTTCGCGTGCGATCCCGGTTGCGGTCGGGCTGATCCTGGAGAACGGAGAGGCGACCAAGCTGGCCGTAACCGAGACGGCAAATCGGCGTCTCACTCAGGCGCTCACCCGCCGATCTCGAGAGATCTCCGGAAAGGCCGGCCGACAGGGCACGTTCTTCGGCAATCTCCGCGAGCGATATGCGATCGACGTCGAAGAGCGCGTGATCAAGCAGACGGTGCACCTGACGCGCGAAGAATTTTACCGCGTCATGGAAATCCGGCGCACTCAGATTGCCGCCGACCGCGCGCATCTCGCCGTTCTGGAGCACGCCGCGGCAGAGCTGGAAATCATCTGGGATGCGAACCCGTCGCTGACCTTTGGCGAGGTCGAGCGTCTCTTCGCCAAGCCGCAACCTGCGCGGCGCCTTACCCGGCGTCCCGGAGACCAACCCGGAGCCGCGCCACCCCCGTAGGCCGTGCCTACCCACCGGCCCTGCCCAGGTTCGGTGTTTTCACCCTGTGTCACCCAGGAGAAACCTAATGCCAGATGGATCGCACCACGCAGACTTAGCCGCAGCAATCTTGCCGCCGACTGCCGAGGCGCTCGCCGACTTGACCGCCACGGAACTCGGTCATGTCATAGCAAACCACGCTGCGTCCGATGATGCCAATGATATTGCCTACGATGCATACTGCGCTCTGTCAGCCTCGACGCCGCGGAGCCCCTCGGATGCGGCAGCCATGTTGCTGTCCATCAGTCACGACATGAGCGACCTGCTCGACAACGTGGATGCCATGGGAGCGGAACTTCCGTCCTATCTCGCGCTCGGTCGCGTGATTGAGTTTCTGTGCGAGATTGCCGGCTTTACCGTCTCTGAGCTTGGAGGCGATTACTTCACACACACCGCCGGTCAACCGCTTCATAGCCGCCTCAGTGCCAAATACTGGTGCGAACGGGTTCTTGGAGACAGCGGCACGCTGCTCCTGCTCGAGGACGGATCTGTTGACTTTATGGTGCGCGATCCGGACGAAGCAGCGGCACTTCGATCCGAGTTGGCATCGCTGGATGCTAACGTGCTCGTCAGCGAGGTCAGCCTTATTGCTGCTCATCAGCCGCCGAATTTGGAGAACCGGGTACGCCGTTCGGACTTACCGGGTCGCAGATGGGCGATCACTAGTCACGGGGCGAATTGGCGCAACACCCTCGTGCAACTCTCGGGGCCATCCCGGGCCGAAGGAGTTGCAGCATGAACGCTCTCACCTCGGCGACCCTGCTCGCCTCCACCAGCATCAGCACGCCTATCGGCGATGATGCCGAGCTGGTCCGCATGTGCGACGCACACGCGGGCAAAATTGCCGCCGTCAACTCCGGCAACAAGCCAGACGAGCATTCCGACTGGAAGGCCTATTTCGCGTCGGTCGACTTCATCAACGACACGAAGGCCACCACGCTTGCCGGCCTGCTAGCCAAGGCTCGCGCTGCCAAGGGCGAGGCCATGACCTACCACTCGGACGGTAGCACCGAACACTGGGAAAACTGCCCGGCGGAAAACTGGGCTCCGGACGTTTGTAATGAGCTGCTGGATCTATTCGGCTCTGTGACGCCGGCTACACTAGGCAGTGACGCTGAACTGATCCGCATGTCTGAGCAATTCATCAGCGTGGAGCAGACGATCCTCGCCGAGCCATGCGAGGAAGAGCCGGGCACGCCGGAAGCCGCAGAGACCAGTCGCCGCATTTGCGAAATGGCGAACGGCCAGTACGAGTTGGCACTCCGGATGGACGCGATTCGAGCGACGACTGAAGCGGGTGTGGCGGCGGTGGCAAGATGCCTGGCCGTTCACAACGCGGACGGCGCGTTTGGCACCGACGATCCGAACACGACGGCCGGCAGGTTGCTAGAGCAGCTCATGAGGGACGGTGCGGCGCTGGCGCAACCGGTGAGCGCATCATCCAACCCAGACGCCGCTCTTATCGCTCTCTGCCAGCGCGGTCTGGCGTTGGACGCCGAACAGAGGCGGCTGTGGGAGCCTTGCGCCAACATGGTGTCGCCTCAGGGCACGCCTGAGCAGGCGGCCCTGGACGCCTACGACGCGGGTCATGACGCGGAGTGGGAGGACATCAAGGGCGAGATCTGCGGCACACGCGCCACCACGCCCGAGGGCCGCTACGCCAAAGCTCAGTTCTTCCTCAAGGCGATGAGTGGCGGCGAGGACGATGTCTCGCTGTCCCTGCTGATCGACATCAACGTGGAGGCGGAGCGGCTGGGTCTGAAACAGGCACCAGCTTCTGACGCGTTGCCCGACGCCGATCTGCTGGAAACGGTTGCTCTGTTCTTTGCCGCCCGTGCAGCTCGCCCGCAGTCGATGGGTGCTGAGAAGATCGCCGGCACGCCGGAGTGCGAGCGCTACGAGGCGTCGCTCGAGGCCTACTTCACCGCCGAGGCCGATCTCTTCCGGACAGCCATGGCAATGCCCGCCAGGACCATGCTTGGCATTCGCGGCAAAGCCCGGCTGGTTCAAGCGTGGGAGGAGCATGGTGACCACGTCGACGCTCTGCTGAAGGATATTGCCAACTGGAGTGCCGTAGCATGAGCGAGCAGGACGACTTCCTGCTCGGCATCTCCCATCGACTGCCACCGTCCAACACTGGGGCGGAGCAGGCCCTGCTCGGCGCGCTGATGGCGAACAACCATGCCTGCCGGCATGTGGAAAGCTTCCTGCAGGCTCGTCACTTCGCCGATCCGATCCATCGGCTGATCTTCGACGCGATCATGACGGACTACCGGGCCGGCCGCCTCGTCGACGCGATCACGCTGCGTTCCAAGTTTGAGCACACCGGCGCGCTGGATGAGGTCGGCGGCACGGCCTACCTGGCGCAGCTAGCTACCGCGCCCGTGGGCATCATCAACGCCGGCGAATACGGCCGCTCCATCCACGACGCCTGGATGCGACGCGAGCTGATCGACATCGGCGAGGAGATCGTCAACCGGGCGTTTGGTGCCGATCCGGAGATGGACGCCGCGGCACAGTGGGATGCTGCGACGCAACGACTTGCCCGATTGCCGGAGGGCAGCGCCACGAGCGATAAGACCGAGGCTGCAGACAGTGTCCGCGACCCGGTCGACGCCTTCACCGAGGTCGAGATCGTCGACGGCAAGGCAGTGGACATGCGAGACCCCGATGCCGTGCCGCATCCGATCTGCGACGAGCACGGCGCGCTTGTGTCTTGCGGCGGCGGTCCGGACATGGACATCGGACCAGCTTACCTTCCGCTGCGGCAGGCCGGGCAGCCATGAGCACCATGCGCGCCCTCGGCGCCGACTTCCCGGGCGTGGTCTACGGCAGCAGCGGCGCACCCTACGACCGGCGTCGCGAGCAGCTGACGCTGAGAAGGCTGTATTCTTTCCCCTACCGCGCAGCTCTGCTCGGCGAGTTCGACAGTGCACACGTCAGCGTCTGGGCTATGGACGACGGCGCCGACGCGAGCGCCATCCCGTGGCAGATCCTCAATCACGCGGTCGGCTACATCTCGGGCGGCGGCGGTGTGCTGGTGCTGTCTCACCAGGAGCATGTGCCTGACCAGGTACGTCGCCGAGTGCTGGCTCTGCTGCGGCTCTACAACAAGGGCAAGCCAACCGAGCAGGGCAGGGACGGAAAGTTCGTCGCGCTGCTGGAGGCATGCCGGTGAGCGACACCGAACGCGAGGGCATGCTCAGCCTATGCCGGCAGGCCGGCGTGCTGTCCAGTGAGATGTGGGATGACCCGGTTCACGGCATCTGCGTGTCGATCTCGGGCGTTCGTAAGCTGGCGGTGATCGCGCCCGATCAAAGGGCGGCATACGCTCTGCTGCAGCAGCTGGAGGGTATGGCTGGGCCGGGAAAGTCGGGGCTGCAGTGAACAGGCGGCAGGTGCTGACCGCCGTAGCCGCGACCATGACACTGCCCCGTGTCTCGAGCGCGGCGGGTATCTTCATGACGGAGATACCTCACCCGGACGCCGCCTTGCTCGCCCTTTGCGCCAGTATCGCGGACATGCGGATCGAGTGGCAGCGTCTCTGGCTACTCACATCCGATGGGCCAGCCCTCGAAACCGAGGCGGACCGCGCCTGGCAGGCCTACAGCGACAACGTCTGGCCGGGCATCGGCCTGTCCGACTGGAACCGGATCGAGCCGGGTGATGTGGCCGGAGAACTGCGCGCCCTGCGTGCCACCACGCCGGAGGGCCTGAGGGCCAAAGCCCGGGCGATCATGGCCCTGGATAGCGCCGCGTCCTACTGCGACTGCCGGAACGACGCGGCTCAGCTGTGGCAATCGATCATTGAGGATGCAGCCGGCCATGACTGGCCACGTGTGGGTGAGGAGGCCCAGCCATGACCGAGACCATGCCCTTCGCCGCCACCGTGGCCGATGCCGTGAAGCTGTCGGGCATCGGCCGGACCGAGCTCTATCGGCTGCTGGGGGAGGGCGCCATCAAGGCTAAGAAGTCCGGGCGACGGACGCTGATCATGATGGATAGCGTTCGGGAGTATGTGCGGGGGTTGCCGGACATGTCGCCGGGACGCGCTTAAATAGCGTCAAGCGTAAGGTTGGCCTGTGGGGCGTCGCTGGATGGCAGACGGCGCTTAGCATGAGGCAGCTACGCGTGCGACGTGAGGGCATCCGGTGTCACGGGCAGGGCAGGCTAACGGCAGCGCTACCTCAAGTTCTTGATTTGTTCTCCGCCGTGCGGCATGGTGACGATTGAAGCTTGCCTCACGACAGGCGAGCCCTGACAGGCTACACTCACGTCGAGCGAGCCCTTGGAGTCGTTATCCACCGATGCACTTGGCACCAACCATCAGCTACGGAGCCGCGAAGGCGCCCATTTCCCCGCGACTGGAGTTGGGGGCGTATGAGGCGTTGTGGCTGGAAGATGGAGCCACATTCAAGACGATCGCTGAGCGTTTCGCCGCCGACCCAGCGGCAATGCCGTCAGACTTCGTCCCGGCCGCCGTGGCTGAGCAGACCGCGAACCAGGTCTTTCGTAAGCTGAAAAAGGATGGCGTTGATAAGTTTGGCGTTCGTATCCATCATGCTGGCGACTACCCTGTAAAAATACGAGACGCCAAGCATCCGGTCGAGATGCTTTATTATCGAGGTTTGTGGGAACTGGCGGAGACGAAATCTGTCGCGGTAGTTGGTAGTCGGAACGCTTCAGAGGACGGGATCGCTCGCGCTAGAAAACTGGCAAGGGAGTTGGTGGCGGCTGGGTTTACGGTTGTATCCGGTCTCGCCGCCGGTATTGATAGCGCAGCTCACGCGGCTGCCATTGAGACCGGGGGACGAACGATAGCCGTCGTTGGCACTCCACTAGGACAAATTTACCCCAAAGAAAATCTTGGTCTTCAAAACTATATTGCTGAAAAGCATCTTCTAATTTCACAGGTGCCTGTATTGCGCTATGCGAACCAGCGCCCTCAACACAACAGGTTCTTTTTTCCTGAAAGAAACGCGACAATGAGCGCCTTAACCGAGGCAACAATCATTGTGGAGGCTGGCGAAACCTCTGGTACGTTGACTCAAGCTAGAGCGGCTATGCATCAAGGGCGCAAACTATTCATTCTAGACTCTTGTTTTCAACGCAGCGATTTGACCTGGCCATCACGCTTCGCCGCTCAGGGAGCAGTACGTGTTCGGACTCCGGATGACATCTGGAACGCTTTGCCTCAATGCGCTTAAGCAGAATAGATGACTCGAACAGAGATGATCATCAAAGATTACGAGAAAGCGACGAGTGCTTTTTCTTACATGAGTACACCTCAGGGCAGGGGTTTGGATTTGGAGTTGCTAACGATCTAATTTCAAATCTCAAGAAACCAGTGGATCGCCAGGGACGAGCTGAGTACGCTCACAAACTAAGAGCGATCAAACACTGCTCTCGCCTTTTCGAAGACTCAATCAATGAAGAATGGCTTAAAATAGGAACATTGATACCCGTTCCACCTTCTAAAGCGAGAGCAGACCCACTGTATGATGACAGAATCCTACAAATTTGCAGAGGTATAAACCCTGCATTACAGGTAGATGTTCGAGAAATTGTAATACAAAAAGCTACTATTCGTGCCGCTCATGAAAGCGGCAATAATCGCCCCACTGTCTCAGAGTTAGAGGCTAACTATGTTGTGGACGAGGTCCAAGCGACTCAAAGACGAGTTTCGTCAATAGCGATTATTGATGATGTACTCACCGCCGGAACGCATTACCGTGCCATGCACAATGTAATCTCGCGGCGATTTCCCAACATTGCTATTGTTGGAATGTTTATTGCTCGTCGCGTATTCCCGACAGCAACATCTGATGACGACGAAAGCCCTTTTTAGGGTCGAAGGGTCTACGTTTCGTCACCAACCGCAATGGCTATTGGTCGCCCCGGCCCAGGGGTCGCGTAAGCACCGTTCATTGAGATGCTACAAAAGTCCCCCACTCCTCCATCAGCGCCCGCCGCTTCTCCAGCAGGTCCGATCGTTAGTATGCGTCCTCGACCTTGTCAGCGACCGCGTTCACAGCGACCGTGGCAGCTCAGCCTATGAACAAGCCTTCCCATGACCCGCATGATCTCCGGCCGCCTTAGCCGCGGCCTCGGTCATGTAGCTGCCCCGCTTTGTTTTGCCGTAATAGCGATCCCCTGGGCAGTGATAGACCTTGCTGGAGGTGTTCACCCACACCTGGCCAGGACCACCTCCCGGGGCAGCTACGGCCGCCGAAGTTGGGGACGGTGCCGCGTATGCCGTGCTGGTGGCGAGTGACAAGGCGGCAGCGGCGAGTAGAAGGCGCATGGGTGTTAGCTCCGGGGTTCGTTGAACCAACGTAGCCCGGGCAAGTGGTGTAGGACTAGTTAAAGAACCCCATGCCCCGCCGCCGCATGCCCAGCCTCCGTCGCGGCTTCCCGGAAGTAGCGCAACAGGTAGACCCTTAAGGCGCTTGTCCTGCCGCCGGAGGTTACCCCCAACTCCGCTTGAAGCACCACATCGCCTCGCATGCACGCCTCACGGTGGCACACTTCATCCAGCAGCGCCCATAACTCGGGCTCAAGCCGTATGCTAGTCCGCCCGGTCAGGAGCATGACGTTTCGGTTTACGAGGCTGGACACGCTCATGCGCGGGCGCAGTCTGCCGGGCTTAATGGATGGAAACAAATCCCCACGGCACCCCACCCCACGTGTCCAGCACGATCAGATAGCGATTAAGGGCTGCCCGCCGATCCGCCAGCGGCGCGCTGGCATCCCGAATGACGTCCGCCAGTTCGCGGATACCCATTTGTTCAATCCAGTGCTTGGCACGCAGATCCATTCTACTACATTAGTATGCAGTCTCTCCCTTGGCAATGCGGCGGCGTTGCTCCGAAACTGCCCCATCTCCCGCCCGGCCGGATCAAATCGATCCACTACCGACTGCCGCAGAAGCACCCCCATTCCTCCATCAAAGCCCGTCGCTTCTCAACCAAGTCCGACCGTTGGTACGCGGCCTCAACCTTGTCGGGAACCGCGTGCGCCATGGCGGCCTCAATGATCTCCCGCGGGAAAGCCGTCTGCTCGCTGGCCCATACCCTGAAAGTCGACCGGAAGCCGTGCGCCGTGATCGGCTCACCCGTTCGGCCGTCCCGCCACGGCGGCTGCTCGCCCTCCTTAACCTTGTTCATGCGGCGCAGCAGCAGCGTGAGGGTCATGTCCGACAGCGCCTTCCCGTTGCTGTTCGGGAAAACCAGATCCGCCGCCGGGGTGGTTCGGGTGATCCGCGCCGCCAGCCGGAGCCGGCGCTCCTCGGCCATATCCTCGAGCAGACGCAGGGCCGCGGTCGACAGCGGCACCCGGTGCTCGACGCCGCCCTTCATGCGGGGCCCGGGGATGGTCCAGAGCTTCTCCTTCAGGTCGACCTCCGACCAAGTCATCAGCCGCACCATGCCGGCGCGGGAGGCGGTCAAGATCAGCATGTGGAGTGGTGCCGCGGCGATCGCCGTCTGGCTCAGCAGGGCCGGCATGAACGCCGGCATCTCCTGCCAGGGCAGCGATGGCATGTGCACCA
This sequence comes from uncultured Acetobacteraceae bacterium, assembly GCA_964247805.1. GTDB lineage: Bacteria > Pseudomonadota > Alphaproteobacteria > Acetobacterales > Acetobacteraceae > LMUY01. Next base: position 38,146 of record CAXTWC010000019.1, read on the forward strand.
CCTTCCGGACCTTGGTGGGGTTCGGCAGCAGGATGGCAAGGTGGCCCTTCCAGCGCGCCGGGTTCTCCCCCACGCGCCAGTGCCGGGCCTTGGCGGCGTCGAGCACCGCCTCGATCCGGCCGCGGAGCCGGGACGCGGTCTCGGGCTTGGTGCTCCAGATCGGCTGCAAGGCACGGAGAACGGCCTCGGTGTCGACGGCCTGGACGGGCCAGTCGCCGAACACTGGGTAGGCGTAGGCAGCCAGGGTCTGCTCCCATTGCCACCGGTGGAGCTTGTTGCGCCACCCGGAGCTGCGGGCCGTCATTAGATCTTCGGCCGCCCGTTTGAAGGTCCTGGTCGAGGCGATCTCGGCGGCTGCGGCGGCACCATCACGGGTGACGAGCGGATCAGCGCCGCCCTCAATCGACTTTCTCGCCTGGAGGGCCTTCTGCCGCGCCTGCGCCAACGTGGTCTTTGGAAAGGCGCCGAGCCCCATGTCTTGGACCTTACCCTGCCGCATGTAGCGGAAAACCCATGCGCGGCGGATGATCACTCCGGGGGAGCCGTCGCCGGCTGGCTTCCGGAGTTTGGCAGAACGGACATGCAGGTGGAGGCCGTCCCCGTCCGTGTAGCGGCCAGGCGTGGTCAGCGCTTTGATCTCAATGACGGTCAGCTTGCCCATCGTGCCGGTCCCATAATCGGTCCCATAATAGCACACGGCTGGAGCGGAACAAAGCAGGACGGTGGTGAACAGTCAGCTTGTCAGAAACCCAATGGAACCGGGTGTTTTGGACGGCCGCGAACGTTCACGAACAGGGTAACTGGTGGAGGGGGTTGGATTCGAACCAACGTAGCCATTACAGCAGCGGATTTACAGTCCGCCCCCTTTAGCCACTCGGGCACCCCTCCAGCATGGGCGGACTATTCCCGATAGTGGGTGGTTGTCAACGGACGCACCTCAGCCGTTTCGACGGCGCGGCTCCAATCCGGCGGCCGCTTCTCGCTGGCCGCCGAGAGCGCCTCGCGGGCTTCCGGACCGTGCAGCAGGCGGGCAAACTCCTGGCCTTCTAGACGCATCGTCTCGATCGCGGCCGTGTTGGTCCGGCGTAGCAGCGCGCGGGTGGTGCGCAGGGCGTCGGGCGGTTTCGCGGCGAGGGCTTCGGCACGGGACAAGGCTTGCGCGTCGGCCGCGGCCGGGGTGGGGAGCACGGCATTCACGATGCCGGCGTCGCGCGCGGTCGGGGCATCGAACGGCTCACCCAGCATCAACAGTTCGGACGCACGCAGCATACCCGCCCGGGCCGGCAGCAGCAGGCTCGAGGCCGCTTCCGGGCACAGGCCCAAATTCACGAAGGGCAGCTGAAAGCGCGCACCGGCCGAGCAATACACCAAGTCGCAGTGCAACAGCATCGTCGTCCCGACGCCGACAGCCGCGCCGTTGACGGAGGCGACGATGGGGGTCTCGCACGGCAGCAGCGCTTCCAGAAAGTCCCAGGCCGCCGAGCGCTCACCGGGCACGGCGCGGGCGAAATCGCCAAGATCGTTGCCTGCGGTGAAGCAGTCTTCGCTGCCATGCAGCCAGATCGCCCGTGCGCCCGCCTCGGCTGCCCCGGTCAACGCGGCGGCGAGCGCCCAATACATCGCCCGGGTGAGTGCATTGCGCTTGGCCGGGCGATCGATCGCCACGTGCCGGACCCCGGAGCGGTCGGTGACGGAGATCTCGGTCACGGCAACCCCCTTTTTTGTTGTGACATGGTAGCGGCCTGCAGAGGGCAGGGCTATACCCCCCCGATGCCTCCTCCCCCCCGCAAACCCGGCCCGCCCGGCTCCCGCCATGGCTCATCCGGGGGCCGGGATGGATCACCCGGTGGCCGTACCGGCTCACCCGGTGGCCGAAATGGCACGCCCGGCGGTCGCGGCGGTTCGCCCAGCGGCCGAGACGGCGCTCCCACTGGCCGCACCGCTGCACCCGGCGGGCGGGGCAGTGCACCCGACGATCGCACCGGTGGTTCCGCTGGCCGCGGAAGTGCTGCCAATGCCCGAACCGGCGCTCCCGCTGGCCGAACCGGCGCTCCCCCTGGCCGAACCGGCGCACCCGGTGGCCGGAACAGCGCCCCCGAAGGCCGGCATTCCTCGCCCGGCAACGCTCCGAGGCACCCGCCTCGCCCCACTGGCGAGCGCCCGTTGAGCCTGGACCGCCCGCCGGCACGCCCGACGGATAGCCGGCCGGACAATCGCCCCGATCCGCGGCCCAGACGGCCGATGGACACCCATGCACCCGCGTCGCATGCCCCCGCCTCGCATTCCCATACCGGGTCGCGGGCGGCCGAGGCACCCCGGGGTGCGGTTTGGCTGTATGGCCTGCATGCCATCGATGCCGCTTTGGGCAATCCGGCCCGCCGCCTGCGCCGCTTGATCCTGACCGAGGAGGCCGAAGCCGCTCTGTCGGCCCGGCGGCCGCAGCCCTGGCCGTTGGCGCCGGAACGGTCCGACCGCGCCCGCATCGACCTGTTGCTCGGCCGTGATGCCGTGCACCAAGGCGCCGCTTTGCTGGCTGACACGCTGACCACGCCGCTGCTCGCCAACGTGCTGGAGAGGCCCGGCCCGGTCCTGGTGCTGGATCAGGTAAGCGATCCGCGCAATATCGGCGCCGTTCTACGCTCGGCCGCCGCATTCGGCGCGGCATGCGTCATCACGCAGGACCGCAACGCGCCCGAGGAGACCGGCGCCCTGGCCAAGGCCGCATCGGGCGCGCTGGAGACGGTGCCGCTGCTGCGGGCCGTGAATCTGGCTCGCACCCTGGTCGCGTTGAAGGCGGCGGGGTTGTGGACGGTCGGGCTGGATGCGGGCGGCAAGCCACTCTCCGGGCCGGCCCTTGCCGAACGCCGGGTCGCGCTGGTGCTCGGTGCCGAAGGGCCCGGCATGCGCCGCCTGGTGCGGGAGACCTGCGACGAGGTGGCCGGCTTCTCGATGCCTGGCGACATGGAAAGTCTGAACGTGTCCGCGGCCGCGACGGTGGCCTTGTACGAACTCGGTCGCCGAGGCTGATTTCGTTTGTGCGACGTTGGCTCGCCAACCGTCTGTTAACCTCTGTGGCGTAAGCTTGCGACCAGCCGCGCTGTCCTCTTCTCCGCGGTGAACTCGAGCCAAAAGGGCCGCAGATATGACGGAGCCTATAAATGCTCGACGACTGGACTTGTTTGTCCGACGACCTGCAACTCGTGCTGTCGCGGGAGGCATTGCGCCGCGCGGCTGATATCATCGCCGGTCAGGCCGAGGCGCTTGCTGGCGAGATGGATGGCGGCTTCCTGCGCGATCGCGGTGGGGCCGACGCGTTGCGCCTCCTCGCGGGTGTCGTCAGGATCAATGGCGATGCTGCATTCGGCTCGGTCGGACGGGCCTGACGGAGGGCCATGCTCGTTCCCGTGACGGAGGCGGACGGCATTCTGCTGGATCTGCGCTACGCCACGGCGAACGTGCTGGGCGGCGTTCCGATCTATCGGCGCGCTGTCGCCTTGCTGCACCCGGCGGCGCGTGACCGGCTGCTCGCGGCGGCTGGTCGGGCTGCGGCGCTCGGGTTGCGGTTGAAGCTGTTCGACGCGTTCCGTCCGTTGGATGCGCAGTGGGCATTTTGGCGCGTGCTGCCGGATCCGCGATTCGTGGCAGATCCCTCACAAGGCGATGGGGGCATGCACCCGCGCGGCGTCGCCGTGGACCTGACGCTGGCCTACGCAGCGGATGGTGCGGAGCTGCCCATGGGGACTGACTTCGACGAGATGACGCAGCGTTCCGCCCACGACGCCATGGACCTCGATCCGGAGGCGATCCGCAATCGCGCCCTGCTGCTCGGCATCATGGCGGCGACCGGGTGGGAGCATATCGCGTCCGAATGGTGGCACTACCAGGTACCCGGCATGCAATCGCTGCCGCCGCTCTGGGCCAAGGATGTGCCGAACGGGCCTATGTGACCGCGACTGGTGTCAGGACGCCGGTTCGCTGCCCAGCGTGCGCCGCATCAGCGCGACGGAGTGGCCGTTGTGCTGGAGCCTTTCGACGGTCTCCCAGCCGACCCGGGCGTAGATCCGTTCCGCTGTTCGGGTGTACAGCCAAAGCGTGCTGAACCCTGCGTGGGCGGCCTCGGTCTCCACTGCGGCGACGAGCCTTGCCGCGCAGCCTCGACGGCGTGCATGGGGTGCGACGACGACGCCAGCGAGCCAGGGCGTCAGGTCCGGCCTCTCTTCGAGATCCTCGGGGGCCAAGCTCGCCGTGCCGACTGGCTCGCCATCCTCGAGCAGCACGAGCGTCCGGGGCATCGGCAGAGCTTGCACCGCCACCCGATGCGCTTCCGTGAGCAGCTCGTCGAATGGCCGCCCAGAGTCGCGGAAGAACGCATCCCACCGCCACTGCACCGTGACCGGCACGAGGTCGGGGCGCTCCGACGTGGATACGATCATGAACATCGCGATTTACTCCGCCGCCGACCGCAGGGCGGCACCGGCGGCTAGGGGGCACAGCGGCAGGGCGGCCGCCAGCAGGGCGCAGAGTAGCAGCAAGTGGGGGCGAGGGCTGAGGCCGCTTGCGACGGCATCGGCCGCGGCGGCGCCGAAGATCAGCACGGGCATCGCCAGCGGCAGCAGCAGCAGCGGCAGCAACACGCCGCCGCGCCGCGCGCCCAGTACGATGGCGGCCGCGGTGCTTCCCAACAGCGACAGCACCGCGGTACCCGGCAGCAAGCCGGCCAGCAACGCGGGCAGCACGTCCGGCTGCATGCGCAACATCAGCGCGAGCGGGGCGGCGGCGATCAGCAGTGGGACCCCGGTGACCAGCCAGTGCGCCATCGCCTTGGCCAGGGCGACCAGCGACGCCGGCAGGCCACACAGCAGCAGTTGGTCGAGCGAGCCGTCCTCACCATCCGCGCCGAACAGGCGGTCCAGCGGCAGCAGCGCGGCGAGCAGGGCGCAGACCCATACGACGCCCGGGGCGAGGCGGGCGAGCACTTCGGGCGCCGGGCCGATCGCCAAGGGAAACAGAGCGCCCGCCAGGACGAAGAACATCACCGCGGCGAGGGTGTCGCCGCCATGACGCACCGAGAGCAGCAATTCGCGGCCGAGCAGGCGCCAGAACATCAGCCGAGCCGCAATTCGGTGGCGCCGGGCAGAGTCAGATCCTGGTGCGTCGCCGCGACCACGCCACCGCCCCCCGCGCGGTGGTCGGCCAGGAGGCCGGCAAGTAGTCCGAGCGAGGCGGTGTCCAACCCCAAGGTCGGCTCGTCCAGCAGCCAAAGCGGCGCGCGGCTCAGGGGCAGGCGGGCGAGGGCCAGCCGGCGGCGTTGCCCGGCCGAGAGCATGCGGGCCGGCAGGTCGGCCAAGTCCGCCAGGCCCAGCGACTCCAACGCCGGGCCGATCGGCCTGCCAGCGGCGGCGAAATGCAGGTTCTCAGCGGCGGTCAGCCCTGGCTTGATCGCGTCCGCATGACCGAGATAGGCGACGGGGACTCCCGTTGGAGTCTCCGTCCAGGTCACCGACCCGGCGTCCGGCCGCTTCAGCCCCGCTAGCACCCGCATCAGGGTCGATTTTCCCGAACCGTTCGGCCCCAGCAACAGCAGCGCGCCGCCTGGCGGGACGGTCAGCGTGATGCCCTCCAGCACCAGCCGTTCCCCCCGGAACGCCGCGATATCCTGAGCGTGGACCAACTCCGTCGCCGTCACGTGTTCGATCTACGCCTCCAAAGCGGCCGCACGGCGTGGACCCGGGGCCCACCCTATGGTTTAACGGCCACATACCAACCATTTTCGTAGCGACCGCGCCGCATTCCTGCGCCGGCCCAAGGAGCGAGGCAACCGATGAAAAGCACTGGGCAGGACAGCCTACAAACGAAGCTAACCCTCAAGGCCGGTGGTCAGGACTATTCCTACTTCTCCCTGCCCAAGGCGGCGGAGACGATCGGCGATATTACCCGCCTGCCGGTGAGCCTGAAGGTGCTGCTGGAGAACGTGCTGCGGTTCGAGGACGGCGCGGCCACGACGGTCGACCATGCGCGCGCGATCGCCGAGTGGGTGAAGACCGGCACCAGCGAGAAGGAGGTGCCGTTCCGCCCCAGCCGCATCCTGATGCAGGACTTCACCGGCGTCCCCGCCGTGGTGGACCTGGCCGCCATGCGCGACGGCATCATCAAGCTGGGTGGTCAGCCCGACAAGGTGAACCCGCTGATCCCGGTGGACCTGGTGATCGACCACTCCGTGATGGTGGACGTCGCCGGCACCGAGGACTCGCTGCACCAGAACGTCGAGCTGGAGTTCGCCCGCAACGCCGAGCGCTACCGCTTCCTGCGCTGGGGCAGCCAGGCGTTCGAGAATTTTCGCGTCGTGCCGCCGGGCACGGGCATCTGCCACCAGGTGAACCTGGAATACCTCTCGCAGACCATCTGGACGGCCAAGATCAAGGGTGAGGAATTCGCGTACCCGGACACGCTGTTCGGCACCGACAGCCACACCACGATGGTCAACGGCATTGCCGTGCTCGGCTGGGGCGTCGGTGGGATCGAGGCGGAGGCCGCCATGCTCGGCCAGCCGATCGCCATGCTGATCCCGGACGTGGTCGGATTCCGTATGACCGGCAAGCTGAACGAGGGCGTCACCGCGACCGACCTCGTGCTGGTCGTGACGCAGATGCTGCGCAAGCTGGGTGTGGTCGGCAAGTTCGTCGAGTTCTTCGGCGCCGGATTGGACAGCATGGCGGTCGCGACCCGCGCCACCATCGCCAACATGGCCCCGGAATACGGCGCC